>JAGVLI010001001.1 GCA_020054355.1 Planctomycetales bacterium
CGATGCTCAGGTCGGCGATGCGCCGCTGATCGCGCTCGGGCGACACGCGCCCGGTGACGTCTGGCAGCGGGTTGGCCGGGTCGAAGAGCTTGAAGGCGTCGTACTCGTCGCCGAGGAAACCGCCGCGTCCGGGCCACTGGTTGGGCAGGATGGAAACGTGGCGGGGCACTTCGGTCTGGTCGGCCGGCAGAGAGTGACAGGCGATCGCGCCCAGGGACGGGTGGTCGATGGTCGGATCGGGCCGGTAGCCCGTTTTGAGGGTGTAGGTGCCGCGTTCGTGGTCGCCTTCCTTGCTGACCACGGAGCGAATCAGCGATACATCGGCCATTTGCTCGGCCAGCAAGGGCAGCCCTTCGGCGATCTGGACGTTCTTCTGGGCGGTGGCGACGGCCTTGGTCTCGCCGCCGATCTTGGTGCCGGGATGCGGATCGAAAGTTTCCAGCTGGCTCGGCCCGCCGGCCAGCCAGAGGACGATCGCGGAATAAGCCGGCTGGGAAGTCTTGCCCTTCTTCTCAGCCTGCTGGGCCAGGAGCTGGCCGACCGGCGTGAGCCAGCCCAGGCCGGCCACGCCGGCGAGCTTGAGGAAGCCGCGACGTTCGATGGCATGATAGCCGTGGCTGGGGCAGAAAGCGTCGAAGGAACTCATGACTTGTCCTCGATTCGTGCGGCCGACGGGAACCAGCATACCGGAACTACCCGGTGCCTTGGGAGAGAGTTTCACCGATAAATCCGGACGAGTTCAGGGTGTTTACGCGGCGATTTCTCCGGTTCTTATTCGCCGGCGCGGGGATAGTCTTTGCCGCCAGCGGAAGACTCGTAGGGTCCGCTGTGCGGACCATTGACCTCAACCAAGTCAGTTGCCCGATGTTCCGCACCGCGGACCATACGAATTTCCATCCCGCGCGAAGCGATGAATCGCGACGCTGCTTCAATCCTTGGGAAACTTCAGTTCCTTCAGCTTGTCGGCCAGCCGATGTCCTGCCAGGGCGGCGCGCTTGCGCGCCAGGGCGCGGGCCGTGGTTTCGTAGTCGTTGCCCGCTTCGGGGGCGTCGGCGGGCACGCTGCCGTCCTGGTTGGTCGGAATGCCTTTGAGGGTGCCATTGCGGTAGCCGACCTTCGTGGCCCAAGCGTGGCTTTCGCGCACCCAGCTGGGAAAGCTGGCGTTCTCCGTCAGTTCCGTCAATTGCTCCCGGCCGTACTCCGGCGCGCGCAGCGACTGGGCCGCCTCCGCGATTCGTTGATACAGCTTGGCCTGGCGCGGCGCGGGGTCATCGTCCTTGCCGGGCACGTCGCCGAGCAGCTCGTCCCAGTAGCGGTGCAGCTGGTGCCGTTTGCCGTTGATCGACAAAGCGAAGCGGGTTCCTCCCCGGTCGCCCTGCGGAAACTGCGCGGAATAGAACGTGCAGCAGTGCAACGGCTGATGCACGTCGCCGATCAGGTGAAAGAGCCAGCACAGTGCCACCGCCTTGTCCTCCTGGCTGGCTTCCCGGAGGTTCAGTTCGCTCATCCGTTGTCCGTAGGCGCCCAGGATGTCGTGCTTGTCGAGTTCGGGCTTCAAGTCCTTGAGCAACGCCAGCCGGGCCGGATCGATGAACGGCAGGTTGATGTAATGATCGTCGGGCCGGCTGTACTTGGTGACGCGCTCGCCGCGCTGCTCCTTGTCCCGGCGATGACGAATCCAGTCGGGCCAGATGGCAGCGCGCAGCAGAACCCATTCCTGGAGGCCGACGCCTTCCGGGCAGTTCTTGGCCAGATATTCCTCGTAATGGGGATGGGCCTTGAGCGTGTTGAAGAGGCGCAGCTTCAGACCGTCGCTCATCTGATCGTAAGCGGCCTTGGCGACGACCATGTGGCCGAGTTCGTTCCAGGCAGCGGCCCGGCGCGTGGGGACCGCGAGCAGGCCGACAAGCAGGAGAAGGCAGGCCAGGCGACGCATGAGATACTCCTTGAAGGGAACGGAGGGATTGACTGCGCCGCCGAGAGTGGCGGACGCGAATGTGAAGTGTAGTGAAGTCCCTGGCGAGCGTCGGGGCGTAACCCCGAGGTGTTCGCGCCGCGGGATTGGATCGCGACCTACTGATTCGCAAACCACGTTTGCACGGTGCGCCGCGCTCGGCCCTGTTCGCCTTCGAGAATTCGCTCGTCCTCCGGGCCGAACTGGACGAGCAGCCGTTCGTTCGGCTGGATGGCATCGTACAGCTGCAAGGCCAGGAAGTTGTCGGGATCGGCCAGCGCTTCGATCACGAGCGGGAGAATGGCCGGTCCCAGGGCGACCAGGGCATCGAAGTCCTTGCCCACGATCCGCGAATGCGGATCGGAACTGATGGCCAGGCCGCCGCTGAACCAGGTGCCTTTCCAGGAACTGAAGGCCGCGTCGAAGGCCGCTTGCAGGTCGGTGGAAATCGCGTTCCGCTGCTGGCGGAGACGTTTCTTCTGCGCGGCAGTGAGGTAAGAGGCGGCAATTTTGTTCTTCATGCTCCGCTCCAGAACAGCCGCGAAGGCGGCTGTCAGCAGTTGGCTCTTTCGGTAGAAAGCCACCACTCGACCATAACTGCTGCCAACCAGTTCGTCCAGACCGTGTTGGATGCGCAGGTCGCCGCCGCATTTCGACTCCCAGCGCAACCCATGACCGGGTCCGGAAACGCTGCCATGCGTCAAGTTCGAGGAGGAATGGCCCCAGGCCGCGATGGTGCCATCGCTCGCTCGCACAAACCCAAAGCCCTGGTAGAAGGTATCGAAGTGAGCAAGCGAACCACCCGGCCAGAGCCAGCGGTCCACGAAGCCGACAGTCCAGGCAATGCAATTATAAACGGTGGAAACTTCCCCACTTACGACCGCTCGATCAACGTTCAGATTGGGAAAGAGGCCGCGAAACCGCTGCTTCTCGGCGGAAGTCATGGGGCGAGACATGACAGTGGCTCCAAGCTGGAAGCTGATGCCGGCACTTCCTTCAGCCCTGTGGGGTAGGTCGAGCGTACTCGCGAAGACCCGCCGGCGAGCCGCAAACCTCAACACCATTCGGTGGGTCTTCGCGGGTACGCTCGACCCACCCTACAACGGACGCGCGCCGACAGTCTCAATGATTCCACGAAAACTCGGTGGAGTTGATCAGCGTCCAGAAAAGGTCTTCCAGCCGGCCGCTGCGTTCCTTGCCCTTGCTGCCTGCCAGGCGGGCCTCGAAGTGGGCGGCTTCCTCGGCGGTCGGGCGGCGCGTCAGGACCGATAGATACGCGGTTTCGACGGCGGCGCGGTCGTTGGGCGACATGCCGGCGATCAGGCTGGAGGCGTTGAACGGCCTGTCGTCCGTTTTCTCCTTCACCATGTTGCCGTTGAGGAGGAGCAGCCGTTGCGGGATGGTGCCGCCCCGGCCGGTGAACTCGTCCTCGCCGGTGTCGCCGTAGCGCTTGACGAAGTCGTTAATGGAGCCTTGATAGGTGGCCCGGATAATCAAGTTCGATTCGGCGTTGATGGTCTTCAGCGACGCCGCTTGCTGGACGCTGCCCACCACCTGCTCCGGCCGCAGCCGGACCAGCGGGAAGGCGGCCCAGTGCCGTTCGTGCTCGTCGGTCAAGTCGTGGTCGGCCCGGCTGTCGAGGCGAAAGACCTCGCTGGCGGTGATGATGCGGATCAGGCGTTGCAAGTCGTGATTGTGAGCGGCGAAGTCGTTCGCCAGCACCACCAGCGGCCTGGGCGGATTGGCCAGGGCGTCCATCGATTCGACGGAATCGAGATACGGCCTGCCGAACAGCAAAGCCCAAACTCGTTGTACCGTGGCGCGGGCGAAGTAGTCGTTGCGCGGGTCCGTGACCCAGCGGGCCAGGCGCGAGCGCCGGCTGCCATCGGCGGGCAGCAGTTCTTTCAGGAAGGGCACCGCCGGCTCGATGGTTTCCTTCTTCGCGGTCTTGTGGTCCGTCATCTGGTGCTCGCCCTTGCCCTCGTAGAGTCCGGTCAAGCCCTGCTGGGTCTTGCCGAAGAAGGCGGCGAGTCCGTGAAAGTCCTTTTGCTGCCATTCCTCGAAGGGGTGGTTATGGCACTGGGCGCAGTCGAGGCGCACGCCGAGGAAAGCGCGAGCGACGCGGCCGGCCAGCCGTTCTTGATCGGGGCCGTCGCCTTCGGGCACGACGGTGACGGTAATGAAGTTGGCCGCCGGCTTGTCGGTCCACAGGCCATCGCTGACGATCAGCTCGCGGACCATGCTGCCGTAAGGCCGATTGGTCAGCAGCTGGTCCGAGAGCCAGTTCACGAAGCGCCGGCGGCGATAGATGATGAACGGGCCATCCTCGGTGCCGACGCAAGTGCGCGCCAGCCGTTCGCCGAAGTAGTCGCCGTAGCGGCGGTCGTGGAGCAAGTAACTCAGCCAGCTGTCGATGCGGTTTTCCGGAGGAATCGCTTCGAGTTGATTCAATTCCTCGCGCGAGGGAATGGTGCCGGTGAGGGCGAGCGACAGGCGGCGGACGACGGTGAATTCGTCGGCGGGAGACGCGGGTTGCAGCTGCTGCCCGGTCCATTGCTCGTGGAAGGCGGCATTCACCCGGCCGATGACTTCATCCAGTTCGCTGCCGCGCGCGACGGCGGCGACCGGCCGGACATTCAAGTGGTCGGCGCGCGGGAACAAGCTCGCTCGCAGGGCAGCGATGCCGCCGATCACCAGGGCAATGAACAGGAGATTGCGCAGCCACATGACAAGGCTCCCCGGACGTGGTACGTTTGATTTTACCTGGTTGGCGGTCCGCGGTTTCAGAAATAATCGACCAGCGGCGACGAATACGGAAGAGGGCGCTGGCGGGTTATTCGCTTCATGCCGGGCCATCTTGCGAGAAATTCGACGCAAGTGAGCGGCGTTCTGTGTGCCAAGTTTGGGCGGCGACACCGACTTCGCCCAGTGCCAAATCGAGAGACCTCTGGCCCGTGGGTCACGATTCCAATCGTGACAGGCGGTAAAGGTTGTCACGATTGGAATCGTGACCCACGAGCAAACCGTGCCCAGGCGGTCGCCGCTCGCCTGCTGGAATCGCTGAAACCGCATCGCAACCGCGGGGTAACACCTGCCATGAGCAACGCTCCACCGACTCCGCGTTCCGTCGTGCCGCCGGCCCGGCCCGTGTATCCGGTGGCC
>JAGVLI010000344.1 GCA_020054355.1 Planctomycetales bacterium
CGCGCGGCACCGGCACGTCGAGCAGCCGCAAGATGGTCGGGGCCAAGTCGATGATCCGCGCGTCGGGAATCCTCTCTCCCGCGTTGATGGTCGGCCCTTGGGCCAGGAAGATGCCGTGGTCCCGGTGGGTGCCGGACTTGCCGGTGTAGAACTGGACGCTTTCGGCGCGGCGCGGGTCCAGCTGCTCCAACCAGCGCCCGTCCGGCGCGTTGGAACTTTTCCGGAAGCTGTAGCTGTAGTTGTCGTGCAGCGCCCACTTGGGGACGATGTCGGCCGCCTTCTCGACATAAGGCCCGGAGTAGACTTCTTCCCGGCGGTACGCCTTCTCGACGATCGGCGCGCCGGTCTCCGGATGACGCCAGGCTTCCAGTTCGCGGATAAGCTCGTCGCGGACTTCTTCGTAACGGGTGCCCGGTGCAACGATCCCTTCCGGCTGCCGGCCCTGGAGGTTGATCCGCAGTACGGGGAAATAGGGATTCTCGTCGAAATAAGCTTCCGTACCGGTCCAGTCGATGGTGCCGTAGCGCACGCGGGCTTCGAGCCGGCCGACCAACGGCGCCGCGAAACGGTACAGGGCGCGTTGCAGCCAGGCCGGGAAGGCGCCGACCGCCCACAGCTTCAGCGATTCCAGCAAGCGATTCGAGCCGCCGCGAGTCTGAGGGCGCATCCGCAGGAAGCCTTTTTTCCGCAGCCAGCAGTTGGGATAGATGACCCAGTCGCCGACGCCGCCGAAGCCGTGGTCTGACATCATCAGCATCGTCGTGTCCGGCGGCAACTTGGCGCGCAGCTCGCCCAGGAGGCGGTCCGCCTCCTGGTAGACCCGCAAGATGCCGTCCTGCATCGTCGGATGTTCGGCGAACAGCGGCGAGTTGCGGTCGCAGTATTTCCAGAATTGATGGCCGCTGCCGTCGGTCTCGCCGAACAGGATCGTGAAGCAGTCCCACGGCTTTTGCGCCATGAGGTACTGGGCCGTGCGCGCCTTCTTGCGCATCGTCTCCAGGATGCGTCCGAGTGCGACCTCCAGTTCGCCGCGGTTGATCTCCTTGACGATGCTGGCGTCGATCGGGTGCGGCCCGACCGTCCGGTTCAGCTCGTCGTACAGCTCCGGCGGGTACATGCCGCGCGGATCGACGTAGGAACCGGGGCCTTCGCCGGGAAAGTCGAAACCGCTGATTTGAATGCCGTTGACTTTCTCCGGTGGGAACGTGCAGGGGATGGAAATGGAGATCACCTTGCGGCCGGCGTCGCTGAGGAGCCGCCAGAAGGTTGGGGCGCGGCGGTGTCCGCCGTGGACGAACTCCAGGTTGTACGAATTGGGCCGCGGCTGAAAGAAGTCGAAGATGGCGTGCTTGCCAGGGTTCTTGCCGGTCATGAAGCTGGTCCACGCCGGAAAGGTCCACGCCGGCACGGTGGAACGCAACGGACCGTGAACGCCCTCTTCCAGCAGGCGGGCAATGTTCGGTAATTTGCCCTCGGCCACCCAGGGGTGGATCAGGTCGAAGGTTGCGCCGTCCCAGCCAATCATGAATACACGTTGCATTGCAAGTGACTCCCATGAGCGGTATCGAAGTTCCGGCCCAACACCGGAGTAATCGCGGCGGGCCAGGCCCGTCGCTCGCTGGCTATCGAAGCGAAAACAAACACGGTTCAATGCGACAGCGACTGGCCACGTCCGCACTCCAGCAGCGTTCGGTAGTATGTCGCACACACTTGGCGGGCGATTGCGCTGCGGTCGTGCTGCTGGCGCACCAGCTGATGGCCGTTCCGGGCGATCCGCTGGCGCAACTCATCATTTCGCAACACCGTCAGCAAGGCGTCCGCCAGGGCCGCGCTGGTATCGGGCGCCGCCAGGTAGGCATTCACGCCGTGCTGGATGCCCCGGCTGGCAGAACTCTCGAACAGCACGCAGGCCTTCCGCGCGGCCATGTAGTTCAGGAGTTTGATCGGGAAACCGGGCGCTGCGGGCCGCGGCACCACCGCGACGTCGCAGGCTGCGAGGTGATCCGGGATGGCCGACAGCGGTTGCGGTTCGGTCAGAATCAGGTGATCGCCGATCTGCAGCTGCTCCGCGCGGCGCCGAAGCGCGGCCAGGTGCCGCTCGTTGGGAATCGTGACCACGATCAACAGCTTCACCAGCGGCTCGTGCCGGACCAATTCGGCGACCGCTTCCAGGAGCAGGTCCAGACGCTGGAACTCGTCCAGTACGCCGGTGTAAAGAACCACGGGCCGGCCGTGCAGACCGTGGCGCGCGCGCACGGTGCTCGGATCGCCGTGGGTCATGCCTTCCACGTCAATGCCGAAATTGACGACCGGTTCGGTCCGGTGCTTCAGGCCCATGCCGTGAAAGAAGCCCTCGATGTTGCTGCTGTGAGGCAGACAGCGCGTGCCCAGACGCGGCACCCAGGCGTCGAGCAGCCGGGCCAACGTCCGGGCCAGCCACTGGGGTCGGATGAAACGGTACGTGGGCAATTCGTCGGCCATCGTATTGTGGCCGCTGTAAACGATCGGCAGCCCGGAAACGAGGCGGCACAGCCAGGCGGCCAGGGCGGCCTCGTAGCCGTGCGCGTGCAGGACCTGCGGCCGGTGTTTCGAGATCACTTGCAGGGTCTTAAAGACCATCTGCAGGTCATACAGGGGCCGGCGTACGGTCGGGCCGACAATCACCTGAGACTCGCCCGTGAGTGATGGAGTGCGGTGCAGGCACGGCCCCCGGACGGGAATGTCTTCGCCGAAGTGGTAGGTGACGATATGGACTTCGTGCCCCAGCGCGGACACGGCCTCGGCCATTTCGCGAATCGAACCGGGCGTACCGTGATTCGCCGGGAACGGGCAGGCCGCCAGCATGCAAACCCGCAAGGGTTCGGGCAGCGCCTGCCCGTTGGTCGTAAGTGCCGAAAGCGCCCGGCCGACAGCACCGCCGAGCTTGGACCAGGGACGGATGCAGTCTTCAGCATGGGTGGCATTCCTTTTCAGTCGAAGCGACCGAGGCGCGCTGGACGCAACTCGCCCTCTCGTGGTGAGGGGCGCTGCCTGGAATGGCGTTTCGCTCGGCCACTCCAGGACAGCGTTTCCGGCCCCGCAGTTCCGATTCACCGCGGCATCGAACAAGCGGTGACGCCATTCAGGGCAGGTGGCGACTCCAGCAAGGCGCGGGCGCCGTTCAAGACGGGTGCCGCCGCGACCGCCGCGACCGTGCCGCTAACCGCTGGCGCCCGGTGGAACGTCAC
>JAGVLI010000425.1 GCA_020054355.1 Planctomycetales bacterium
CGGTCGCGTTATTCCAGGAACCCGCCATCGTCGCCGCCGAGAGAACCTTGAATCCCGAGCAGCGCCGGCACGAACTGACCGTGTTGGCCGAGCGCGTCAAAGGCTGCACGCGCTGCGACGAACTGGTCGCCAATCGCAGCCGGACGGTCTTCGGCGTCGGGCCGATCAATCCGGACCTGTGCTTCATCGGCGAAGCGCCCGGCATGGACGAAGACCGGCAAGGCGAACCGTTCGTGGGAGCGGCCGGACAGCTGCTTAACCGCATCATCGCCGCGTGCGGCCTGAAGCGCGAAGAGGTCTACATCGCCAACATCTGCAAGTGCCGGCCGCCCAAGAACCGCACGCCGCTGCCCCTGGAAGCCGCGAACTGCCGGGAATACCTCGACCGTCAGCTGGAACTGGTCAAGCCGAAGTTCATCTGCACCCTGGGGGCCTGCGCCACGCAGAACCTGCTGCAAACCACCATCGGCATCATGAAGCTGCGCGGCTCGTGGCGGGAATATCGCGGCATTCCGGTGATGTGTACGCTGCATCCGTCCTACTTGCTGCGGGTGCCCGAAGCGAAAAAAGACGTCTGGGACGACATGAAGAAGCTCTTGCAGCGCATGGGGCGGCCGGTGCCGGGACAGAAGTGAGTCACATAGTAGCCCGCCGCTCCGCGGCGGCACGAGCGGCGCAGCCGCGAGTATCGCGCCGGCGACGGATTGCGCCATGTGACGCTGATAGCCGGGACCGTCGGCTGGAACCTGCCAGCTCGGAGCGATGGCGTCGCTGGCGACCGATCGATCCTTTACGCCACCGGAAGCCGCACACCGCCGGCGCGATACTCGCGGCTGCGCCGCTCGTGCCGCCGCGGAGCGGCGGGCTACTTTGGAAGGAATTCTCGGCGGATGCGCTCGCCATCGGCATTGAGCGCGGGTGCGGGCTGCCGAGTCGGCGGATCGGAAAAGGCACTCATTTTGACGGGATTGCCGGCCATGCGCAGACCGCCGGCTTCCACGATCATGTTGCGAGCCTGCACCTGCGGATGCTCCACGGCATCGGCCACCGTATTGATTAACGCACAAGGCACCCCCGCCGCTTCGACCACTGTCAGCCAGCGCGCTGCCGCATCGGTCTTCAGCACCGCTTCGAGAATGCCCTTCAAAGCCGCCGCATGCTGGGTACGTCTGGTGTTATCGGAGAATCGCTTGTCGGCCGGCAGCTGCGGCATTCCCAGCGCCTGGCACAGCTTGCCGAAGAGGGTGTCGTTACCCGCCGCGATGATGATCGGCCGATCCGCGCAGTCATAGGCTTCAAAGGGCGTAATCGACGGATGGCGGTTGCCGATCGGGCCGGGGACCTGGCCGGTGGCGGCATAGCGCATCACGGCGCTTTCCAGAATGGCCAGCTGTCCGTCGAGCATGGCAACATCGACCATCATGCCCTCGCCGGTCCGCTCGCGGTGATACAGCGCGGCGGCAACGCCCACCAGCGTGAACATGCCGCCCGTGAGGTCGCCGATGGACGTGCCCGCCTTGGTGGGCGCGCCGCCGGCCAGACCCGTCACGCTCATCAACCCGCCCATTGCCTGGACGATCAGGTCGTAGGCAGGCTTCTTGCTCCAGGGACCGCTATGGCCGAAGCCCGAGACGGCGGCGTAGATCAAGCGCGGGTTGATCTCTTTCAATTTCGCGTAGCCAAGGCCCAGCCGTTCCAGGGTGCCGGGGCGATAGTTTTCCACCAGCACGTCGCCGCGCCGCGCCATTTCCAGGAAGACGGTGCGGTCCGCGTCGGCTTTCAGGTCGAGCGCGATGCTCTCCTTGCCGCGATTGAGCGACTGAAAATAGGCCGACTGCCCCTGGAAGTTGGGAGTGAACTGCCGGCTATCGTCGCCGCCGTCCGGGTTTTCCACCTTGATGACGCGGGCGCCTAACTCGGCCAGCATCATGGTGCAGAACGGCCCGGCGAGGACGCGCGTCAGGTCGATGACCAAGATTCCCGAAAACGGCCCGATCGCTGGTGACGGTGCGCTGGGCATGATGAGGCTATTTGGACTGCGGCCAGTCTACGAATACAACTTGGAAACCAGCCGTTGGTTGCCTGTTGAGCTGTTGCTGGAACTTCACGTACCGGGCGCGGAATGCCACCACTTCCGCGTGGTCCACGCCCAGGACTTTCTCGCGGATGGCCAAAGCCCGCTTCAGGGCGGATTCGGCTTCGTGCCGCCGGCCTGGCAGGTCGGAGTAACAAGCGCCTAAGCTTTCGAGGTAGCGGGCCACGTCGAGGTGGTCCGGCGGCAAGACCTTGCCCAGGATGGCTAGGGCGTGTTCCCAGCGCAAGGCGGCCTCGTCATGCTTGCCTTGCCGGGCCAGAATGGCTGCCAAGTGGTTCAGGCTCCGCGCCACCAGGCGGTGCTCCGAACCATGCACCCGTTCCCAAATGGCCAACACCCGGAGCTGCAGCGGCTCCGCTTCCGCCCGCCTTCCCCAGTCGTCATAAAGGACAGCCAGACTATAGAGGGTCTCGGCCACGTCGGGATGGTTCGGTCCAGCGGCCTTTTCTTGGAGTTCCAAGGTTCGTCGGTAAAGGGGTTCGGCCTCGGCCAACTTGTGCTGACCGTGGAGGACCACGGCCAAGAGATACAAAGCCCGGACCGCATGGGGATGATCCCGCCCGTAGCGCTGCTCGCGGATGGCCAAGGACTGCCGGACCAGGACCTCGGCATCAGCATTCTTCCCCTGCCGGTGCCGGAGGCTGGCGAGGTTGAACAGTGCGATAGCCGTGTGCGGGCTCGCCGGTCCCGCGACTTTCAGACAGATATTCAGGCCGCGCACTAAGTGAGGCTCGGCCTCGGCTTCGCGGCCCAGTTCCTGGAAGAGCAGGCCCAAGTTGTGGAGACTTTCCGCCAGGCCCAGATGATCCGGACCCCCGAGCTTTTGCCACAGGTCCACGGCCCGATGCGCGTACGGTTCGGCTTCGCTGTGCTTGGCCTGCCGATAGTACATTCGGTTCAGCATATTGAGGGCGGCCGCGACCTGCTGGTCTTGAATTCCCTGTCGGTCGGCCTCCTCCAGGCCGGCCAGGTAGTGCGTCTCGGCCTCGGCCCACGCCTCTCGCTGGAAGGCTCGGCGCCCGGCGTCGAACCGGGTGAGCCAAGGCGCCGGCTGCCGCGGAGCGTCCGCGCGCTGGTTCGGGCTGGGAGTGGCCGGAGCTGGAGCTGGCGCGTTATTCCCCGAACCTCCGAAAACTAGCTGCCGGCAGCTCTGCCAGATCGACTGGCCCTGCGGGCTTGGGTCTGGCGTTCGCGTCCGAATAGTTTTTACCCTGGCTTCGAATTGGCGCGCTTGCCGCTTCCGATCGGTCTGCCGGAGCAGCTGGGCGTAGTTGTTCAGGTATGTGGCCAGCTTGGGATGGTCCGGTCCCAAGGTCTCTTCGAGCAGGGCGATGGCCTGCTGGTACAGCTTCTCGGCCTCCGCGAAAGCGCCCTCGCTGTGATGGATGGAACCTAGGTTGCCGACGATGATGGCGATGTCGGGATGGCCGGGCCCGATGGCTTTTTTCAGGACGGCCAGGGACTCCTTGAAATGCCTCCGGGCCTGGCCGAGCCGATCTTGATGCAGGTGAAACACTCCCAGCCCGTGCAGGAACCGGGCCGCCGCAGGATGGTCGGGGGCCAACACCTCTTCCAGCTGCCGGAGGGCGCGCTGGAAGAGTTGCTTCGCCTCGCTGAGTTTTCCTTGCTGGTAGCTCACCTGGGCCAGCGATTCCAGACACGAAATAATGTTGGGATGGCCCGTTCCGTGGCACTTCTCGGACAAGGCCAAGGCCCGCTGGTAAAGGGGTTCCGCCTCCGCCAGTTGTCCCCGTTGAAAAGACACCGCCGCCAAGTTGCGCAGGCTCCCCGCGATTTCCGGGAGATCCAATTCCAGCTGCGCTTCCAAGATGACCAGGGCGCGCTGCGCGAACGCCTCGGCCCGGCCGTAATCCCCCAGCATGCGATAAAGTTGAGCCAAGTGGTTCAGGCTGTACGCCACCTGGGGGTCTTCCCGCCCCAGCAAGGATTCGCGGATGGCCAGCGACCGCTGCAAGAGCGTTTCGGCTTCGGCAAACCGGCCTTGCCAATCGTACAATTCCCCCAGCCCGTCGAGGCACAAGGCCGTCGTCAGGTTGCAGGGGCCGTGGATTCTCTCGGCATTGGCCAGGGCTTGCTGGCAAAGCGGCTCGGCCTGGGCGTATTTTCCTTGGGCGACATAGTGGAGCGCCAGTGTGTGCAGTGCATGGGCCAGCTCCGGATGCTCTTGGCCGCCGAGCTTTTTCAGGATGGCGATGGTCCGCAGCGAATAGGTCTCGCTGTCGGCGTACTTGCCTTGCTGGAAATAACAGGCGGTCAGGCGGCGCAGCGTTGTCAGCCGATGCAGCTGCGCATCGAGTTGTTCCGCTTCTTGGAGGGCAGCCTGGAATTGGCGCTCCGCTTCGGCGAAGCGCCCTTGGCCGAACGCCTCAAGGGCGCCTTGATGGAGGCATTCCCACTGGGAATCCGGACGGGATGCGGTCATGGATCTGCTTCCTGGGCCAGTCCAGCGCCGATCTGCTTCTGCTTGTGAAGATCGTCGGCCATCGGCGATTTGTCAAGGAACAAGCGATGGAAAGTTCCGTCGTGAAGTCGATCCTTCCGCGCAAGCCCCCTCTACAAACGGCTATCGAGACACACTTCGATATAGCTGTTTTCGAGGTCGATGGGAATCGTCGGACCGCCGCGCAGGGCCAACGGCATGGTCGGCAGGGATTGTCCGAGGGTCAGCGGTTGCCGCCAGATTTCGATCCGGTCCTGGTTCGGCCGCCGCACGGGCCGGTAGGCCACGCTGTACAGCGGCGTTTCCGTGGGGAAACCGAACTCGTCGCTTTGTTCGAGCAATTCGATCAGGTCGTCGTGCAAATTGGCATGCCGTTCCGTGACCACATCCACGATCAGCACGCCGATCCCCATCTGAAGATAGGCTGCGCATTTCGCCGCGAAGGCACGGCGCGTCTCGCGCCGGTCCTTGTTGCCGGGACTGATGAACTCGATGGCGCCGACCAGGGTCGCGCCGCCTGAGGTTCTGAAGACCTGCACCTCGATCTCATCCGGGAAAACGGCCGGCATGACCAGGGTCGTAACGGGCGGCGCCCAGGTTTCGACCGCGACGCCACCGCCGCCATTGGTCGAAATGCCCGGTCCGCTGGCATTCTCCAGGGTCGCCACATCGACTTCGACCCGGCTGCCGACGTGGACTTGCGCCTCGGCGAAATAGCTCGCAGGCAAGACACGGCGATTCAAGGTGCGCATGATCTGGGTTGACCAGGTCGCATGAAACGACTCCCATTGTCGTCGGTTCGAGATTGGCGGATGAAAGTGATCCTGCAATGGCATGGTATTCTTCCCCAGATCGCGCGATGCTCGCTCAGCCGATTATACCACTACGTCACGTTATCAGCCGCTTGCAAACGACCCTGTCGTTCCAGCCGTTTGTAGAGAATCAGCGAGTGCAGCACCGGATAGAGTGCCGCGACCATCAGGGCCACGAAGCAGAACATCACCGGCACCCCGCACAGCAGGGCGACGATGGCCGCCAGGCTGACGGCCACCCAGAGCCAGGCGGTCAGGCGGTGCGTTTCGTTCCAGACCTGCTCGCTGGCCAGGGTCCACGGGGTGCGCACGCCGATCCAGAAGTTGCGCTTCACCTTGCCGAGCACGTTGCCGATCAGGGCAAAGAACGCGAACAGCCCGCCGACGAGCAATCGGTCCAGCGGCAGACCCGGATGCAGGCTGCCCCAGAGACTGATGAAATGAATGAAGCCCAGCAGGGCGGTGACCAGCATCATCAGGTAGCCGTAGACGCCGCGAAAGCGCTCGACCTCGAACGACTTCGGCGACAGCCAGGGCAGGAGCAACGTCAGGCCGAGCGTTCCTGCCATGACCGCCGGCAGCAGCAGGAACGTCATCACCACGTCGCTCTTGGGCACGAAGCCATCCGGCTGGCCGTGGATGTTCCAGTGGATCGGCACCTGTTCCGGCAAGTCGTCGTAGCGGAAGTTCCAGACGTACAGCGAGGCCGCCAGGGCCAGCAACGTCAGCAGGATCGACAGATAGAACCAGCGGGTCATGAGCGCGACTCCTTGCCGTTGCCGGCTTCGGGAGCAAACAGGTCCCAGATGATGGACATCAGGTCTTCCATCACCGTCGTATTCAGCGAATAGTGAATCAGCTGGCCTTCGCGGCGCGTCACCACCAGGTCCGCGTCCTTCAACACCGTGAAATGGTGCGAGACGGTCGGCTTGCTCAGGTCGAAATGCTCCGCGAGTTCCCCCGCCGTCATCTCGCCGCGCCGCAGCAGTTGCAGGATCTTCCGCCGCGTCGGGTCGGCCAAGGCTCTGAAGGCATCATTCATTCAGCACGCACCGCCCTCAAGTATTTCGATTGTCGTCTAAATAAATTTAGCAGGAAAAGCGCGAACGTGCAAGCGTCGCACGGACTATAGGGCACGCGGCCCGAATTGAGGCTTCCGAGCCGCGCACGCAGTAAGCGGGGCGGCCTGCCGCTTACTGCGTACGCGGCTCGGCGGTCGTCTCAATGAAGGGCTCATCCCGCGCCGCGTGCGATATATTTGGCGATTGTCTGGGTGATCGAGCAGACCTGGGCAAGTTGACCGACGGGCGAAAATAGCGTGTACGACTGGGCGCAGCAGGATCGGGCCGCCTTTGCTAGAATGAGTTCTTGTTCCTTACTCGATTCGACGCTTGCTGTGAGACACGAACTATGGCAGATCACTTGGAGGAAGACGATATCCAGCGCTGGAAGAGGCTGGCGGAAGAGTTCGGGCTGCCGGCGGAGCCGGAACCGGCTCCGAAGTCTCGGTCTGCCCCACCGCCGGAACCCAGGCATGCGCCGGTTCGCGAGGAGTACACTCCGCC
>JAGVLI010000545.1 GCA_020054355.1 Planctomycetales bacterium
AAGCCCCTTGGTCAGATTGCCTTATCCGGCCGCATCGTCGCCCTGGCGAAACGGGCGGGCGTGAAGCTCACCATGCGCTCGTTGCGCCGCGGGTCCGGCTGCCGTTACGCCAGCACAGTATCGACCCACGTCTTGCAGCGGCTCATGAGGCACGCAAACATCCAGACCACCATGAACTACTACGCCAACGTGGACGCGGCGGTGGAGGAAGCCGTCCTCGGCCGCCAACGTAACAGTTCACGTAACAGCAAGGGCGTCGTGGCATCCCAGGAGGACACCACCGACGCCCAAAGTACAAACCAGACAAGCGATTAAGTCGCCAGCAATTTCTTGCCGGCCCTACTTCAATTCCTTGATGTAGATATTCTTGAACTGCACCAGGCTGGGCGGGCCGTTCCAGCTGTTGGCCTTCTCGTTCCAGCTGCCGTGATGCTGCAAGGCCAGCGGGCCTTCGGGAGGCATGCCCGGCAGCTGGGCGTTGGCGATGACTTCCTCGCCGTTGAGCTTCACCGTCAGGCGGTCGCCCTTCATGGTGATCTCGAAGGTGTTCCATTCGCCGCGCGGCTTGTCCATGCGCTTCTTCGGCGTCACGCCGGCGCGGACCTCGGCGGGCTGCTTCTGGTCCATGCGGTAGCCATAAACCTCGCCGGAGCCGATGGGCCACATCCAGAGGTTGACCTGGCTCTTGGGCTGGCCGCGCAGGTAGATGCCCGAATCCACGTCGTCGATCTCGATCTTGACTTCCTTGCCGCTGGCGTCCTTCAGATGGCTGCCGTCCGGCAGGATGACGGGCACGTTCTTGTTCTTGTAGGCCGGCTCCAGCTTCAGCCGCCAGTCGATCAGCAGGGTGAAGTCCTTGTAGGCTTTCTCGGACCAGAGCGACTTGTCCTTGTCCTTCGATTCGCTCTTGGCGTCGTAATCGATGGCGCCGTTAACGATCTTCCAGTGGCCGTTGTCGCCGGCCGGCACCTTCCAGCCGGTGAAGTCCTTGCCGTTGAAGAGCGATTCAAAACCGGCCGGCGGCGTGTTGTCGGCGGCGGGCAGTGTCTGGCCGCCCAGGAGCAGCAGGCTGGCGAAAACCAGGAGCAGGACGCGGGAATAGCGCATGACGCGACCTCCGAGGATGTGTCTCCGGAAACACCACAGACAGAAGAAACACATCGAGACGTGAAATGCAAACGGCAATTCGGAAATGCGCCGGCGAATGACCGCCATTGTTGCCGAGAACGGCGGACCCGTGACCTGGCCCGTGACTCCGATCCGGACGAACGACGCGCTTCAACTGTCGGCGAAGTGCACCATGTGGTACAGTGTGAGCACACCTGGCCAAAGTCTGGGGCATCGAAGGGAGCAGCGCGCGTGATTCGGTCCGTCGAGATCAAGGGACTGCGCGGCATCCGTGAAGGGAAGCTCACGGACTTGACGCCGCTGGTCGTGCTGGTCGGCCCGAACGGCTCCGGCAAGAGCACGATCATCGAAGGTATCCTGATCGGTGCCAGTCCGCTCGCGGCAGAGGCGATCCTTCAGGTGGTGCGTCGGCATGAAGCGGGCGGCAGCGGTCCTGCTTGGCTGCTCTGGAGAGCGGGCGAACGTGAGCCGACCGAGGTCACGGTAGTCACTGATTTCGGGAAGCCCCGACAGTGCAAGTTGAATTTGGAGCGAGGCGTGCCGGAGGATCAAACTTACATTACCTTTCGGTTGTTCCAGCAAAACAGTCTATTCGCGAGTGGGTATCTCATTGGTGTGAAAAACAAGTATCACAGCCATCAACCGACTAACTTCACGCCGCTCGAAGACGTACCTGAAATTCACCTCGTTGAAGCGTACCCCGCCAACTTTCAAAAGCCGCTCCACGAACTCTACACGAAGGCCGTGCAAAACGGCCGCCGCAAGGAAGCCATCGGCATCGTCACCGAGGTGTTCCCCGGCGTCAGCAACGTCGAAATCCTGACGGAACACGGCGAACCGATCCTTCACTTCGTTTTCGAGGACCATAGCGTTCCGGCAACCCTGGCTGGAGATGGCATCCAATCCTTGCTGCGGCTGAGCCTGGAACTGGCTGCCAGCGGCGGCGGGGTCGCCCTGCTGGAAGAACCGGAAGTGCATCAGCATCCCGGCGCGATTCGCCAGAGCGCGCGGGCCATCCTGGCGGCGGTGCGTCGTAATATCCAGGTCATCTTGACGACCCACAGCCTGGAACTGATCGACGCCCTGCTCGCGGAATCCAAGGACGAAGACCTGGCCAAGCTAAGCCTGTATCGCCTTCAGCTGAAGGACGGCGTGCTGCAATCGTCTCGCCTGGCTGGCCCCGACGTTGCCTTTGCCCGGACAACGATCGAGGACGACCTGCGATGAGCGAATCGGTGATTCTCTGCGAAGGCTTTCACGATCGCGCCTTCTGGAACGGCTGGCTGAAGTTGCTGGGCTGCGACAGCACGGGCTTCGAGCCGAAAACGCCGGGCTACCCGGCACCCGATCCTTGGGGACTCCCGGTCAGCCACGGTCAGTTCGCCTACCGCTCGAAGAGCGGCCGTTTCCTTCGAGTGCGTCAGTGCGGTGGGCGAGCCAATGTCCTGCCGCAAGCGCGCAGCCGCTTGAACCAGCGGACCACCAAGCAATTGTTGCAACTGGTCATCAACGTGGACGTGGACGCCAGCGCGGCCAACCCAATTGCCGGCGCGGTTGGACTACATCGAAAAGACGTGCTGCACCAAGTGCAGCAGATCGACCCTTCAGCCGCGATGAATGCGGCTGGTGAAATCGAAGTCGATGGCGGAGCGACGCGCATCTCATTGATACGCTGGGAAGCTTCCGATCCAGCCACTACCCCCGGCCTTCCCGATCAGCAAACGCTGGAGCGCATGGTCTGCGCGGCCTTGGCGGCAGCCTATCCGGCGCGCGCTGCGGCGGTGCAACACTGGTTGAACTGTCGGCCGAACCCGCCGCAAGTCGATCCCAAGGAACACGCTTGGTCCTACATGGCCGGCTGGTACGCAGGGCACGGCTGCGAGGCGTTTTATTCTCACCTCTGGAACGAGGCTCGGGTGGTCAGCGAACTGGAATCCCGGCTCCGGGCGTCCGGTGCCTGGCAGATTGCCGAGACCCTCGCGAGTTGAACCGCTGCGGACTCCGTGCGTCAAGTTGATCGCAAAATCAAACACATAAATCACTTGCGCTAAGCCATCCTCCGCCTTCCAATCCCCGGAAATTCCAGCGGATTCGGAAGTTAGCCGGGTCGGAATCTGCACTATACTGGTGATAAAGGCGCAAGCCGAGTCCCCGCCATCATCCTGCCTGGGGAGACGATCCGCGATGAAACTTCACCCGCCGTTCGGTCTGGGATTGGCCGCGATCCTCGCTTTTGCCCCCTCGGTTCGCGCCGATACGGACGAAGATTCTCCCCGTTTCAGCCGGCATGTCACCGCGATTTTTAGCCGGCTGGGCTGCAATGGCGGCACCTGTCATGGCGCGGTGCAGGGTCAGAATGGCTTCAAGCTGTCGCTGTTCGCCGCCGCCCCGGCGCTCGATCACGAACGGCTGCTCCGCGAGTTCGGCGGCCGGCGGCTGAATTACGAAAACCCCGATGCCAGCCTGCTGCTCCTGAAAGCCACCAGCCAGGTCGCGCACGAAGGCGGCAAGCGCATGGACGTGGGCAGCCCGGAATATCAGCTGCTCAAGCGCTGGATCGCGGCGGGCGGCAAGGGCGATAACCTGACCGAATCGCGCGTCACCCAGCTGAAGATCACCCCGGCCGAGCACAGCATGAAGCCGGGCGAAAGCTATCGCCTGAAGGTCGAAGCGAAGTTCGCCGACGGTCAGACCGAGGATGTGACGCAGCTCTGCTCCTACGAATCGCTGGACCGGGCCGTCGCCTTGGTGGCCCCCAGCGGCGAGGTGAAAGCCAA
>JAGVLI010000648.1 GCA_020054355.1 Planctomycetales bacterium
ACCCTGTAGCCGGCCTCTGGGAGGCCGGCTACAGGGTTTTCGGATAATTACTAGGCAAGGGGCAACCGCCCCTTGCAATCCCCGCTGCCGAACACGCGCGGCCCCCAGGGGCCGACTTGGGACGAAACGGCGCATGTTCAGTCACTGGCCGCGCCTCCTTTCGTCCCAAGTCGGCCCCTTGGGGGCCGCGCGACGCCCGACTGCAGCCATCCCCCGCTGCCAAGCAGACGACCATAACCGGCAACCGACGACGTTTTGAAAAAGCGCGTACCGTGTTCGCGTTTTTCGCCCCATAGCGGGCTAAGGATCAGACAACGAAATTCGTCATGGCCGCTGCGCCGAACCACCCTTCCGAGGATGGATGGGTGCAGCGGCCCTTCTCATTATTGCGCTGGGGAATCGTGGGGACTCCGGCGCGCGGGCGGGGTTGAACTCACCAAGCCCGGTTGACGCCGGGCGGGCGTTTGACTTCCCACTGCCGCCAGAGGCAACTCATGCGTAACCCGACCCTGCTGGCCCTGCTGCTGTCCGCATCCTCCGCGAATGCCGCCGAACAGGCCAAGGCCGATGCCCGGCCGAATATCCTGTTCGTCATCGCCGACGACTGGGGCTGGCCTCATGCCGGCACCTATGGCGACCAGGTCGTCAAGACGCCGCACTTCGACCGGCTGGCGCAGGACGGCATGCTCTTCCAGCGCGCCTACTGCATGTCGCCCAGCTGCACGCCCTCGCGCGGGGCCATTCTCACCGGGCAAGCGGTGCATCGGCTGGAAGACGGCGGCAACCTCTGGAGCTTCCTGCCCAGGAAGTTCATCACCTATCCCGATCTGCTCGAAAACGCCGGTTATACGATTGGCTTGACCGGCAAGGGCTGGGGGCCAGGCAGCATCAAGGACGCCGGCCGGACGCGCAATCCCGCCGGACCCAGCTTCAAGACCTTCGCCGAATTCCTCAAGACCGTGCCGGCCGACAAGCCGTTCTGCTACTGGTACGGCAGCAGCGATCCGCATCGCCCCTACGATGCCGGCTCCGGCAAGGCTTCGGGCATGAAACCCGAAGACGTGAAGGTGCCGCCCTTCTTTCCCGACACGCCAGAGGTCCGTTCGGACATCCTCGACTACTACTTCGAGGTGCAGCGCTTCGACCAGCAGCTGGGCGACCTGCTGAAGCAACTCGACGCCGCCGGCCGGGCGCAAAATACCCTGGTGATCGTCACCAGCGACAACGGCATGCCCTTCCCGCGCTGCAAGGCGAACCTGCACGATTCGGGAACGCACATGCCGTTGGCCATCCGCTGGCCGGGGAAGGTAAAGGCGGGCCGCACCACGGAAGCCTTTGTCAGCCTGGCGGACGTGGCCCCGACCGTGCTGGAAGCCGCCGGCCTGAAGCCGGGCCAGGAAATGACCGCCAAGAGCCTGCTGCCGTTGCTGACGACGGACGCCAAGCCCGCCGGGCGCGAGATGGTGTTCGTGGAGCGAGAACGCCACGCCAACGTCCGCAAGGGCGACCTGAGCTATCCGGCGCGGGCGGTGCGGAGCGCGAAGTTCCTCTACGTCCGCAACCTGCGGCCGGACCGCTGGCCGGCGGGCGATCCGGAGACCTATCACTCCGTCGGGCCGTTCGGCGACATCGACGGCGGGCCGACCAAGGAAGTCGTCCTGAAGATGCGCGACAGCCAATTCTTCAAGCTGGCCTGCGAGAAACGGCCCGCCGAGGAGCTATACGAGTGCGAGCAAGACCCGTATCAGCTGAATAATGTTGCCGACAAAGCGGAATTCGCCGAGATCAAGGCGAAGCTGCGGGCGGCGCTGGACCAGTGGATGGCCGACACCGCCGACCCGCGCGCCGGCAAGGACGGCGGGGACGATCGCTGGGACAAGTACCCCTATTTCGGCGGGCCGGCAAAGAAGTGAGTTGAGTTGTTAGGCGAGCGTCGGGGCGTCAGCCCGACGTGGAAAGCGTCAACAACTTTCCACGTCGGGCTGACGCCCCGACGCTCGCCAAAAGCAGTGCGGTTCGGCTGTCGTCAAGGCTTGGTGAAATCGACCACCGGCTGGCTGCCGGCGCTCACGGAGACCGTGCGTTCCGCGCTCATCGGCTTGCCGTCCTGCTGCCATTCCGCCTTCAGCGTGTAGCTGTAGGTCTTGGCCGGATCGAGCGCTGGCGAATCGAAGTAGCGGGTCGTGCCGGTGGACGACGTCTTGTGGTCGCCGATCCAGACCTGGGCGTTGGCATCGGGCACGATGACTTGCAAACGCGCGGCGGCGTTCACCGGCGCTGCGGGCAGCACCACGGCCGGCGAGTAGTAGTATGACGAGCGGCCCTGCTGCTGTTGCGGATATTGCGGGTACACCGGGAAGTAGTTCGGCGCGTTGTAGTAACCGGGCCGGTAAGGGTAGAGGTCCATGCCGCGCGGCAGGCCGTAAATCCCCGGATAGCCATAACCGCGGTAGTAGCCCGCGCTGGGCACGCCGCCGTAGTAACCGCCGCCGTAGCCCCGACCCACGCCGACGCCAACGCCCACCCCGATGCG
>JAGVLI010000187.1 GCA_020054355.1 Planctomycetales bacterium
GCAATGGGAGCCGCCGCCCGTGACGCACTGGCGCGAGCCGCCGCGCTTGCTCGACGTGCTGGAAGTGCTTGCTCGGGAGCAGGTCGCGCCCTGGGTCCGAGCGATTTACCTGGAACGCTTTCGGCAGTTTCTCGGCGACCCTTACTGGTACTGGTACTACGATGGGGACCTCGAACAGATTGCCGGGCTGCTCGGCCGCTTGCCGGAAGGCCCGGAACTGGCCCGGCTGATTCACCATGCTGTCGCGAACCACGCGAGCCATCGGAGCAGATGGCTGGCGGAATCTGGCCTGGAGTCGTCCGACATCGAGGAGGACGAAAAGTACATGGCTACCTGTTTGGAACCGCCGCCCGAGCCAACGGGCCGACGGGCGCGGACCATCGCCGCCCTCTGGCAGCTGGCAGGAGTGAAATGCTGAGGCCAGCGGGTAGATTCGCGGTTGCCAAGGCCAGCGTGGTTTGACGGCCTTGCTCCAACACACCCTGCCGAGTCATCATCATGAAGACCCTCCTGCGAGCCGCCGCCCCGATCGTCCTTCCCCTGGTCGGCTGGCCGAGCATGCCGGCGCGCGGCGCCGACGCCGACCAGATTCGCGCGCTCATCATCGACGGCCAGCACAACCATAACTGGCGGGCTGCCACACCGTTTCTCAAGCACGTCCTGGAGAAGAGCGGCCGGTTCACCGTCGAGGTTTCCTCGAACCTGAAACCGGGCGACAAGCCGGGCGAGGCGCCGACGGTGCCGTTTCCGCCGGACTTGACCGAGTACCACGCTGTCATCAGCAACTACAACGGCGCTGCCTGGCCGGAGGAGTTCCAGAAGACTTTCGACCAGCAGGTCCGCGAGGGGAAGCTGGGCTTCGTGCTGTTCCACGCGGCCAACAACTGCTTCGGCAACTGGCCGGAGTTCAACCGCATGATCGGCCTCGGCTGGCGCAACGCCAAGTTCGACGACCGGCTCTACCTCGACGACGCCGGCAAGGAAGTGCGCGTCGCCAAGGGGGAAGGGACCAAC
The DNA here is from genome assembly GCA_020054355.1 of Planctomycetales bacterium. Classification (GTDB taxonomy): domain Bacteria; phylum Planctomycetota; class Planctomycetia; order Gemmatales; family Gemmataceae; genus JAGVLI01. The sequence continues at coordinate 1,015 of JAGVLI010000187.1, forward strand.
ACCGGCGAGACGAATCATCCCTATCCGGTCATTATGCGGAACGCCGAGCACCCGATCACCAAGGGGATGCCCAAGGAATGGATGCACGCCAAGGACCAGCTGATGCACAACCTGCGCGGGCCGGCCGAGGAAGTGCAAGTGCTGGCCACCGCTTACTGCCCGCAGACCAAGGTCCACGAGCCGATCATTTTCACCGTCGGCTACGGCAAGGGCCGGGTCGTCCACACGCCGATGGGCCACGACGTGTTCGCCATGAGCTGTGTCGGCTTCGTGACGACGGTGCTGCGCGGCACGGAGTGGGCGGCGACGGGGAAGGTGACGCTGGCTGTTCCGGAGAACTTCCCGCTGGCGGACAAGGCCAGCCAGGTGCCGGTCGAGAAGAAGTAAACGCGGGAGTTGACCAGTCCGACACGCATCGGCTATCCCACCCCCCCCATCTTCCATCTCCGAGGAACCCATGAACCGAACCATTCGGCTTCAATCGCCGGCTGCTGGTCGACGACCGCATCGCGATGGCGCGCAACCCGAACGGCGCCGTGCCGCCGTGGGTGGACGTCCTGGCCGTGGAATCCATCGAGGGCAAGCCGATTGCCGTGCTGTTCAGCCATGCGGCGCACCCGGTGATCGTTCACGGCGCCTGCTGGCAGCGGTTGCTCAAGCATCCAATGGAAATCCTCGTCTAAGACGGAACCGGTCTTGAGCGCCCGCTGACAATTTCCGATTTTCGTGTGCGTTTCCGGTCGTTGCCGTGCCTGGAGAATATAGAGCGAGCGGCGGGCGCCCTCGAACCGACACGAATTTCCCGGTTCGAGCGTTCTGCCGACCGGCGCTCCTTGATCCCACTGACTCACGGCCGCATCCGGTGACAAGTCGCCCAAGTACGGGGTGCGCTTACTTTCAGCCCCAATTTGACCGCTGTCAGACGGAAAGTGAATGTCATGATACGAACACGAATGGCAATCCTGTGTGGCATGCCCCTGTCGCTCGTGGCTGCTGTCACGCTCGCGGCGAGCGGCGCGCCATCCGTGCCGCACGAGGCCAAACGCATCGGCCGGACCGCGCCCGAAATCCCGGACGGCCAGAATCACGAGGCTTCCTCGACCGGCTGGTACTGGGTCTATGAAGGCCTGGCCCAAGGGCAGACCTTCCGGGCGACGGGCACCGAGGTGGACAAGCTTCTACTCCGGGTAGCGCAATTGAATGAACAGGCGCCGACCGGCGACCTGGAAGTGGAAATCCGCGACCGAACGCTGAAAGAGATCTATCTGAAGGGAACCATATCCGCGACGGCGGCCACGCGCGATTTTCGCTGGCTCTCGGTGCGCGTGGACCAAGCGGTGGCTCTGGAAAGGGGTGCCATCTTTGTGCTGTTGCTGCACTCCCGGAATACGGCGCGGCATTGTCCCTGGGTGGTCAATGCGATCTATCGGGACCTGTATCCGGAAGGCCGGCACCTGGGCTACGCCGACGAATTGTTCTTCCTGTTGTCCTATCGGAACGGCGACACCCTGCGGGTCGGTCCTTCCGTCAACGAGCACTTCGTACGTCCGCTGAACAGCGGCTTTGCCGGCGGGCCGCCGATGCGTCAACCGCCGACGCTGCTTTCACCCAAGGTCGTGCCGGCCGTCGCGACAAAAGACCCGCTGGGAATCGTACCCTCAGCCC
>JAGVLI010000884.1 GCA_020054355.1 Planctomycetales bacterium
CGGCGGCGCCACTCCGGAGGGCCAGCGCGAGTTGCTCGCGGGCTATGGCGTCACCGAGGAAGCGCTGCGCGTGCCGGTGCTGACGGACATGGCGACCGTGCAGATCGGCGTCAACAGCGCTGGCGAGCCAGTCTGGTGGGACAAGAACGCCTATGAAGCCGACGCGGTGCTGACCCTGTCGCGCATCAAGCCGCACACCGATTTTCGTGGCCGGGTCGAAAGCGGCATCTGCAAGATGCTGGTCATCGGCCTGGGCAAGCGCGACGGCGCGGCCCAGCATCACCGCTGGGGCGTCCGCGGCCTGCGCGACATCTTGCCGGAAACTGCCAAGGTGGTCGTGGAGAAGACGCGCTTCGTCGCCGGCCTGGCCATCCTCGAAAACGCCAAGGAAGAAACCGCCCTGCTCCGAGTCGTGGACCGCGACCAGCTCTTCGAGGTGGAACCCGCGTTGCTGGACCAGGCGCGCCAATTGATGGGCCGACTGCCCTTCGAGCAACTCGACCTGCTGGTGATCGGCGAGATCGGCAAGAACTACTCCGGTGCGGGCATCGATCCCAACGTGGTCGGCCGGTTGCTCGTCGAAGGCCAGGATGAATTCGAGTCGCCGAGGATTACCCGCATCTGCTGTCTGGACCTCTCGCCCGAAAGCCACGGCAACGGCACGGGCGTCGGCATCGCGGACCTGACCACCGACCGCTTGCTGGCCAGCATCGACCCGATTCCCTTCCGCATGAACAACCTCACGGCCTGTTTCCTCTGGCGGTCGAAACTGCCGATCGCGTTTCCGACCGATCGCGAGTGCATCGAAAACGGCGTGAAGACCTGCTGGCAGCCGAACTGGGACCGGCTCCGCCTGGCCGTCATCCCCAACACGCTGGAGATGACCGACCTCTGGGTCTCGCCGGCGCTGCTGGAGGAGTCCCGCAATCATCCTCACCTGGAGGTCCTGGGCGCTGCCCGGCCAATGCCCATTGATGTGACCGGCGCCCTGGACCAGGAGCAGCTTTTCCCCCACAGCGTGCGCGGCCGGCGCCGGTTGTCATTAGCCGGCGTTCACTGAGTTACGATGGACAATACGCCGAGGCTGGCTGAAGGCCGAGAGGGCGCCAGCAGCGAACCGGCCCTCGGTTCATCACTGAGGGCCGGCGCGATTGGAACAACTTTTGAGGTCCGGGGCAACGCCCGGCATGAACCGACGCCTTCCGGTTCAGGCTTCCACCGCCAGGCCGTGCAGGTCTGGCCCCTGCTGCTCGGCGATTCGCCGTTCGACGCGCGCGATGTCTCGCGGCGCGGTGCAGGCGGCGATCAGGCAACAGAGGCCCGCGCCCACCAGTCCGAAGGAAAAGAAGAAATAGGTCTGCTGGCGGCCGATGCTGTCGCTGATCTTGCCGAAGACCGGCGGCGAGAGCATGTCGCCCAGGAAATGCAGCACGAAGACCGCCAAGGCCCAGGCCGTGGAGCGCTGCAGCGGGTTGACGACGTTGGCGATCTGCGTGTTCACCGCCGGCATGCACAGGAACAGGAAGAAACAGCCGCCCGTGAGCGCCGGCAAGAAGACCCACGGGCTTTCGCTGAAGAAGCCTAGCAGCACGCATGGCCAGCCCAGCAGATAGCTGATCCCGGCCAGCAGCGCGTAGGCACCCTTCGTTCGTTTGGACAGCAGGTCGCCCAGGAAGCCCGACAAGCTGCTGCCCAGGACGCCGCCGATCAGGGCCATGATGCCGAGCGAAACGCGGGCACTCTCTTCGCTCATACCCCGCGTGTCCACGAAGAACTTGACGCCAAAATGGACCAGCGGGATCAGCAAGATGACGGCGAACGCCTGGGCCAGGATGACGAGCAACAAAGTCGGCGTGCGCAACAACTGGAGGTATTCCTGGAAAGAACCGCCGCCGTGCAGTCCATGACCGCCCGCGCTTTCGGTCCCGCCGCGCGGCGGATCGGGCATCAGCCAGATGAGGACGGCGATCAGAAAGCCGGGCGCCCCCGCCAGGAAGAACATGTTGCGCCAGCCCATGCCGAACAGCAGTCCCGCCATCAGGAAAGCCATGGTCCCGCCCAACGGCATCGCCAGGAAAAACACCGACAAGGCCCGGCCGCGCACTTCCTTGCCGAACAGGTCGCTGATGAGAGACGGGCCGATCACCAGGCAGCCCGCCTCGCCGACGCCGATGAACAAGCGGGCCGCTCCCAATAGGTACTTTTCCTGCGCCAGGCCCGAAGCGATGGTGGCGATGCTCCAGACGACGACGCAGCCGGCGAAGATTTTCGTGCGGCTGGCACGGTCGGCCCACAAGCCGATCGGCATGGCGCAGAGCATGTAGCCGACGGTGAACAGCGTCCAGAGCAGGCCGTATTCCAGCCCGTCCAGGGCCAGTTCGCGGCGAATCGGGTCTTCCAGGGCGCTGACCAGCTGGCGATCCAGATAGTTGAGCAAATTGGCGGCGAAGATGATCCCCAAACCCCACAGGCCGGCATTGCGTGTGTTCATGAGTGACTTTTCCGCTCCGCTCGGTCGAAAAACCCCTTGCCACTGTAGCGATTGCCGGACAGTCCGTCAGGAGAGACATGGATTTTTCACCGGCGATCCGGGAGTGGGCAACGTATTCCCTTTCTGGTGTAGGTCAGGCTTTCCAGCCTGGCTGGTTGCGGAGTGTCAGGCTGGAAAGCCTGACCTACCGCGGAGTGTCAGGCTGGAAAGCCTGACCTACCGTTGAATTCCTTGCCTCTGTTTCACCGCACCGCTAAGATTCCCTCTTTGCGCACGCTTGACCAGGCAGTGGATTGCCCGCGGCAGGGCGCGTGTTTCGAGCTTGCCGCCATCCCTTGACGGATTCGAGAGACCGCCTTGCTTATCGACTCCAGCCATCGACCGTGGATCATCGGTGCATCGGTGCTCGCCCTAGCCGCCGTCGGGTTCCATTGGTGGCTCGACCGGCAGACG
>JAGVLI010000076.1 GCA_020054355.1 Planctomycetales bacterium
CCCAGCGACCGCCGCAACGGCTTTTCGCTTTTGACATCAGCAACACGCCGGTCTGCTCCGTGTGCTTCAGCCCCGGCGATGCCAAACGGCTCGCGCTCGGCGGCGGCGACGGCTCGGTGCAACTCTGGGACGTGAGCGGCAAGGACACGGAAAGCCTGGCCATCGTGTTTCCGCACAAGGGGCCAGTCTGGTCCGTCTGCTATTCAGCGGACGGCAAGACCCTCGCCAGCGGCAGCGCCGACAAGACCATCCGCGTCTGGGACATGACCGCCCCGGATCTCCGCGAGAAAGCGTTGCTGACGGGACATACCGGGCCGGTGCGTTCGCTGGTGTTCTCGAACGGCAACGGCTGGCTGGCTTCCGGCAGCGAGGACGGCACGGTGCGTTTGTGGAATCCGACAGGAACTCCCACGACCGCAGCACGGACCTTTCCCGCCCAGGTCGGCAAGGTCCATGCGCTCGCCTTTCATGCGGACGGCAAGACCCTGGCGGTGGCCGGCAGCGACAAGCGCATCTGCCTCTGGCAGTTGCCCCATCCCAGCACCAAGCTGGAGCAACCCCGGCTGGAAAACAAGCTCGAAGGCCATGCGGCGGATGTGTTCGCCGTCGCCTTTCGCGGTCCCGAAGGCAAACAACTGCTCTCTGGCAGCGCCGACTGGACCGCTCGGCTTTGGCACTGGCAGGACGCTGCCCACGCCGCGCCGGTGGGACATCTGAACACGGTCACGGCGGCGGTTTTCTCCGCTGATGGCAAGTCCCTGGCCACCTGCGGGCGGGACGGCACGGTCCGCCTTTGGAACCTCGACGGTGCTGCGCCGCAAGAGCGACTTGTCCTCAAGGACCAGGCTGACGTGTCCACCCTGACGTTTTCGCGGGATGGCCTGACGTTGATAGCCGCCGGTGCCACCGGGCAAGGAGTAGTCAAACAATGGCACGTGGCGGATGGTCAGCCCCTGCGTCAGTTCAGTCCGCAACTCAAGGGCCTCGGCCACTGCCTGGCGCTGTCGCCCGATGGCCGGCAAGTGCTGTTCGGCTGTCGGGACAAGACCCTGCGGCTCTGGGACGTGGCCGCAGGCCGGGAGACCGCGTCCCTCACCGGGCATGAAGCAACCATTACCACCGTGGCCATCTCCGCCGATGGCCGCCGGGCGCTGTCGGGAGCGGGCCAGGTGCTGCTGCAAGACGGCAAGCCCGTGCTGAAGGACGGCAAGCCCGTCTACCACGACTGCACGGTGCGCCTCTGGGACCTGGAAAACAAGCAGCCGCTCGGCATCGTCGGCAGCCAGGCGCTGCCGGTCGTTCCCGCGCTGCTTTTCACCGCCGACGGCAGCCGGGCCTTCTCCGGCGACGGCGACCGACTCATCAACCAGTGGGATTTCTTCGGCACGGTTCCCCGCGAACTCGAACCGCTGCGGGACCAGCGGGCACTGTTGCCAGCCGCATTGAGCTTCGACGGTCAGCGTCTCGCGGCCTGGCGCTATCCCGCCACGCTGGGTGTCTGGAATGTCCCTGCGGGCCGCAAGATCCAGGAATGGACCTTCCCCGAACCACTCACCTGTGTCGTGGCCTCCGCCGACGGCCGGCACTTGGCCGTCGGCTTCGCGACGGGCGCGGTCTACATCCTTCGTCTGGAAGCGCCAGCCAGTCGATAGTCCCTTGTAGGGTCCGCTGTGCGGACCACGAGCACACGCAACGTCGGTTCTCGAATGGTCCGCACAGCGGACCCTACCTCCTGCGTGCCTCGACACTGCGCACTTCCTTTCCACCCACTCAGAATTTTTTCACTTTCTTGAACCAGCCGCACTCCGACGCCGGATATTCAGGAAACAGCCTTGCTCCGGTGAATCCAGCAACAGGGGAAAGCGTATGCGCCGCCTCATCCCGGTCCTCTGTCTATTGGCTCTGCTGCCCGGCTGCGGCGGTAAACCGCCCGCCGACGCGGGTAAGACGGTCGAAGGCGGCCGTCCCGTCCTCAAGGAGAACGCGGGGCCAGCCGAGATCGCGGCGGCCTATCTCACGGACGTCTTCGGACCATGCGAGGTCCAGTCCTTCAAGGAACACTCGACCACCTTGCGGAGCAAGCCGGCGGTCGCCGTCCACGTCCAGTGGAAGGCCAGGGGCGAGAACGACCTGCGCAGCGACGTGCTGGTCATCCAGGAAGGGCGGGTGCGGGGCCTCGAGGCCTACGACACCGCCAAGAGTTTTGAAGAAAACGCCACGTTCGTGGTCCGGCAACTCGAAACGCCCTGAACGAGCCTATCGCTGCCAATCCGAATCAACTCCTATGTCTCGTGGAGGTTGAGATGATGACACAACCCTCGGTCGCGAGTCCCCGGCTGGCAGCCAATCCCGCTGCCCCGCCGCCGCCGGAGCCGGCGCTCCAGCGGTTCGCGAATGATCTGAACATCGACTTCGGACGAATCTGGCAGAATGCCCTGGTGGGCGGCTTCGGCGGACTGCTCGGCTGGCTGGTCGTCACCCTGCCGGGCGGCGCGATCGAGTGGATCGCCAACACCTTCGCCTTCGTCGATGGCATGAAGGTCTACCTCAAGGACCTCATCATCGGCCCGCTCCTGGGCATCTGCATCGGCTTCGCCGTCGGCAGCACGGAAGGTCTGTTTTCCTCGCGCTCGTTCGGCCGGCTGGTGCGCGGCGGACTCTTCGGGGCCGTGCTGGGCGCTATCGGCGGCGTCGTCGGCCTGGTGCTGGGCGAGTTCATCTTCAACCTGGCTCGCGGCGGCGTCTGGCCCCGCGCCATCGGCTGGGGCATCTTCGGCATGTTCGTCGGCATCAGCGAGGGCGTCTCGCAGCGGATGCCGGCCAAGATCCGCTACGGCATCCTGGGCGGGCTGCTCGGCGGCTTGCTCGGCGGCAGCACCTACGAAGGGCTGACCGCGGCAATTCGCGGCATCGGCTTCCGCACCGAGGGCCTGGCCTGGGGCAGCGCCATCGGCCTCGTCATCCTGGGCGCCTGCATCGGCTTCCTGGTCAGCCTGGTCGAATCGCTGCTCCGCAAGTCCTGGGTCTTCTTCCTCACCGGCCGCCTCGAGGGCCAGACGCGCACCCTCGATTCGAGCCGGCCGCACACCATCGGCAGCGACCCCAGCTGCACCATCGTCATCCCCAGCGATCCGAGCGTGGCCGCGATCCATGCCGAGTTCTGTTTCAACGATCAGGAAGAATTCGTCGTCAACTCGCGCGACGGCTACGTCATCATCCGCCGCGACGGCCGCGACACGCCCGTCACGTCGCACGTCCTCGCCCCCGGCGACCGCATTCTCCTCGGCGATACCCGCATGATCTTCCGCAACGTGGAGGCCAAGAAGAAGTCATGAACGAGAAAAAATCATCCTCCCGCGTCCTGATGGTCGTGGGCCTGTTCCTGTTCGCCGGGGTCTGGATCATGCTGATGGGCCTGCTGTCCCTGGCGTTCGGCGGCGGCCGGGCGGCGGCGGGCGTGGCGCCCATCGAC
>JAGVLI010000049.1 GCA_020054355.1 Planctomycetales bacterium
TCCGGCACCGGCAGCGTGCGCGAGCACGTCCAGCGCCTCGGCCGCCTGCTGCGCAAGCTCGGCGACAAGCAGGCGACCCTCTACGAGGTCATCACCCGCAACACGGCGGAGGAGTTCACCAGCGACCGCCGCCGGCAGCACACGGCGTATCAACAGTAATGGGTCGGCTGTCCGCGCGGGCGACCACGGTGCCTCCTCAATCCTTGGAGTGGAGCGTCAACAGCGCAAGTTATTTGAAACGCGAGGCTTGCAATAGTCAGCCCAAGCGGTTCGCTGTAAAGAAATGCGCTGGGAAATGCCGATGTTGACTGGGATAACCACTGTGCTATACTTTACTTGCATTGGTGCGAATAGCAAAAAAGGGGACAACATGCGCTTTGAAATCGATATCGTCTGATACCACTCATTTCCCTGCTTGCGGCAACTTCCACTTGATGCGGTAAACGACGCCGAGTACCGGATAAGGCAGCTTCATGCTGGCGACCAAGGCGGCGCCTTCTCGGCTAAGTTGCAGCGCTTCTTGTGCGTCCACTTGTTCGCGATCCAGCGGTTGTTCCGCTAATCCATAAACTGCTTCACATTTCACTTCTTCCGGTTCAAACCCGTCGAACTCCACCGTCAGCACCAGCATCGAAACCGGCTCACGGGGCGATGCCGAAATCCAATCGTAGTCCCTTCCCGCGACATTCGGAGCTCGCGTCAGAAATGTTCCCGGCGGCTGATCGTCCGAGAATGAAAGCGATACCGGCGCCGTTCCGGCATTGATCGTCGGGACGAAGCGGAACTCCTCCAAAAGCGTCTTCCCCGTTGACAATCGCTCGTGCTTGTGCGCAGTGACATTATAGGGATGGGGCATCTTCGGCCTTTGGGAAGGTTTCAGCTGGACCAGCGTGGACCGTATGGTGCGCCACCAGTTCCCCAACGAGCGCCGATTGCATTTGAAGTGTATTTCATAACTGCCCGTGGCGCTGCCGTCCTCGGGACCATCCACCGCGTAAACCCGAAATCGATACGAAGCGACATGAAGTTCAAAGCCGTAAAGCAAGCTCATCGCTTCCACGGCGCGCCGCTGCATCTCCCGGAAGGGCCGTTCCGCCGCCAACCGCTCCGCATCCAGTCGCCCCGCTTCGCTGATACGCAATCGAGTCCGCAGCGATTCGTTGTCGCGATGGAAGTGCTTCGCGAGTCTGACCAGCGAATAACCGCCCACGACGGCGATTACACCAGAGCCGATGATCCCGGACCAAACGGTTGTGGAGGCACCGAGGAAATCGGTCCTGCCTGTGAGCGAGAGTAGTCCATAGGCCAGCGGATAAACGCCGAACAAACCGATGAAATTAGCGACGAACCCGACCCAGTTCGCGAACGCTTCGCGAAGTGCTTGTCCGACGGAAGTATGGCTGTGGGTCGCAGGCTCCGGGGTGTGGTCGGACATAGGCGATCTCTGCGAAGATGGCGGCCATTGCGCCCGAACCGACGGTCCGCGCCGGAAGGCACGCGGTCCATTGTTGAAATGGTCGAACGGTTGGGCAAGCGAAAAATCCGGGGACTGTGAACATCGTAGGACTTCCAGAACACGAAGGCCGTGGCGGACCAGTGAGCCTGGCTGCTCGGGCTGCGGCGACACTTCAATCGTTCCGGCGCGCCGAACCAGCCGGCAGCGCACGGCGTATCAGTGGTTAGTCGAGCGCGCCGAGCTGATGCTTGTGATTGCGGCGCGGCGCTCTTAGAATGGCAAACCGGCAATCGGCTGTTGGTCATCAGTTGCTCCTGGGTGGAGGTGGGCATCGTGGCTGTTGACGAGGAACTGAAGAAGAAACTGAAAGCCGCGAAGACCAAGCCGCATAACTTCGCGCTGGTGATGGCGGGCATGCAACTCGGTTTGCTCGTGTCGCGGACCAAGATCCCCGGCCCCGCGATCAAGCTCAAGCAAAAGGAAATGGGCGGCGGCCGGGTGATGCGCGGCCGTTGTTTCGATGAGGGCGGCCTGTTCGTCTTCGAGACGCCCATGCGCGCGGCCACTGGGCTGAGCGCCAAGCTTATGAAGCTGATCAAGACCAGCGCCGGCCTCAGCCTGCGGGTCGAGGTCCGCCAGCTGGAAGAAGGCAGCGAGGTTCCCGAAGAGGGCGACGAGCAGGAGCCGACCGGCGGCGACGACTCGACCGACGGCGTGGCCCCGGGCGAAGCGCCCCCGGAGGAGGAACCCGAGGAAAACAAGGGCGAAACGGAGTATGTACAGCGGCGCAAGGAGCTGGAACCGCTCATGCTCCAGCTGTTCAAGGAGAACCGAGGCGACCTCGTCAAGCTCAAGACCGCGTTCGACTACGCCCTGCAGAAGGGCAAGCTGCGGGACTTCACCCACGCCTTGGCCGGCCTGGACCTGCTGGAGAAGCTGGTCAAGCAGGCGGCCAGCGCGAAGCCCGGCGAGACGGGCGGTCAGAAGGAAGCGGACGATTTTCCGCAGCTGTGGAAGGCCGCCGAGGCGACCTGGAAGGATGCGGTGGAAACGGTCGACGGCCAGATCGCCACGCTCCAGAACGCCATGCGCGCGACCGGCATGGAGGAACTGAAGGAGGTCGCCGAGTTCGGCCTCAACGGCGTGACCGGCAACTTCCGCGTGCCGCTGACGGCTGCCTTCCGCAATGTCGCCTCGACCAAGGGCGACGCGCGCAAGAAGGAGATCGCCAAGGCCCATATCATCGTGTCTGGATTCAAGAAGCACCTGGCCGGCAGCGAGCTGGTCCTGGTCTGCGACGAGAACCCCCTGGGCGTGACCCTGTCTATTCGCAAAACGCTCGGCGCCGCCCTGGACCAGCTCGAAGCCGCCCTGGAAAAAGCGTAGTGCCCAAACCGGGTGAACGGGGCCGCCGGCCGCCGCTCGCCCGACCACCTACTCAGCTCAGGAAAAGAGAAACCAACCATGCCTGTGCCATGGGATCGCTTCGTGCGCGTGGTGAGCGGCGGGAAGTACGGCAACTCCCAGGAACTGTTCGTCGTGCGCCGCGACAAGGTGAACGCCGCCCTGACCGAGATCGACCAGCTGCTGAGGCCGTTCAACCCACCGGTCGTTCCACAAGGCACCTACCCCGAACTGGACCCGCTGCGCCAAGAGATTTTGGGTTACCGCAATACGGTCCTGACGGCGGTCGGTCTGGCCGCCAATGACCTGCGCCAGGCGACGGAACTGCTCGACCCGCTCAAGGACCAGGCCCGCGCGACCAAGGAGCGTGCCCAGAAACTGACCGTGCGCGTCGAGAAGCTGCGCCAGGTGGACCTGCATTACGGCACGCCGGAATACCAGGACGACGAGCAGCACCAGACCACGACGAAGCCGTTCGACGACTGGGACAAGGCCTATCCCGCCGCGGGTCGGGCCGTGGTCGCCATGCCGACTGGCGCGGGCGCCCTGTTCGACCACATCAAGGTCATCGATGCCTACATCGTGCAGCTGCCGTTGATTGCGGCGCGGGTGGTGCACGTCGGCACGAACAACGGGAACGGGAACGTCCCGCCCCAGATCGCGGAACGCTACCGGAGCTACGCGCGGGTCCAGACTGAGTGCAACGACCTGGTGCAAGCCCTGACGGATCGCCGCAATTTCCTGCAGGGGATGCTGGACAAGTCGCCCTTGACGGAACGGCAGGTCTACCGCGCCAAGGCCGAGTCGGTCAAGGCGGCCATCCGCCAGGTCAACGCCCTGATTGGGCCCAACCCGCCCAACGTGGTGGCGCTGCAGACGGTCGTACAGCACCTGACGCAGCGCAGCACGGCGATGACCAACAACACCAGCAACAACCCCGTGCCGAACCTGGAAAAGATCCTCGGCAAGAAGGACGGCAAACCCAGCCGCTACCGGGACCTGCTGACGGCGAACGGCGGCACCCCCGGCGCCATCGCGAACTTCCCGCTCGTCACCCCGGACTGCCGTGAAGACAGCATCATGGAGGCCGTCGTCGAGTGGTGTACCCGCGGGGCTTTCCCGAACTTGACGGAAGAGCAGGTCAAGAAGCGGGCCGAGCACTCCTACCACGACGCCCAGATCAAGGAGCTGAACGAAGGCAAGCCGTGGAACACGATCACCCGCCCCGTCCAGCTCGAGGGCAAGGACGGTAAGCCGGTCAAGGTGGAAAGCGAAATCATTCCGGCCGCCCAGCTGGGGAATAAGTTCACTGCCCAGATGAACGGCCACGGGGTCAGCAGCCACGACACCAAGGAGTACAAGACGACCAAGAACCTGGCGGCCACGGAGCTGCGCAACCAGGACGGCGAGGTCATCTTCCAGGGGCTGTGCCACGGCATTAACTGCGCCTACGGCATCACTCCGAAAAAGATCCAGGAGATGCCCGACGACGAGCTGGAAACCATGGTCAATGACCTGTGCGTCGACGACCGGCCTCCGGAGGTCAGGTTGCGCGACGGTCTGCGTAAATCGATCGCGAATCAGCCGACCAACGCGAACTTCGCCTTGCATGACCTGGCGACGACCGGCACCGCGCCGAATTACGGTATCGACGAAGCGACGGTGCGGGCGCTGGGTTCCACGCCTGTCAAGGTCATCCAGATGAATCCCGGCGACCGGCGCAAGTTCCTGGACAAGGCGCTCGCGTACGCCCGGGACGAAGAGGCCGAGAAGCGGGCCGAGCTGCGCGGCAAGCTGGCCACCCTGAATGCCCAGCAAAACGTCGCCGGCAAGCAGGCCCTGCTCGCGGAACTGAAACGCAACGGCAAAGTGGACGGCGTGAGCGTGGGCGCCATGCGCCGCAAGGCCAACGTCAACCGCTCGATGGACGTCGTCGTCGCCGCCCTGGTGCGCAACCCCGACAAGCTGCGCGCCGCGCTGGCCCAGCCCAACAAGGCGGTGACCATCAGCATCAATTCGATGTCGCTGGTCACTCCGGACATCTACCGCCGCGGCAAGGACGGCGACGAAGACGAGGCCAAGATGCTGCGCGAGCAGATGGCCGCCTGGGACAAGGTGTCGGCCGATCCCCAGCCGCGCAAGATCATGGTTGGGGACCCGAACAACAACAATCAGCTCACCCAGGTCACGGTGCGCATCGAGGTGCTGGCCTTCAATTTCGGGGTCAACGCCGGCGCTGTCGCCTACGGCAAGGCCCCCGGTTCCGGCTGGGGCACCTCCGACGGGTACAACCAGAAAGCCATGGACCGCCTCCTGGGCAAGAAGGACGAGCGCAAGAAGGGCCTGGGCGGCCAGGTCGGCAGATGGCTCGGCGAGGAGCGCGAATCGCTGCGGAGCTTGCAGACCCGGGTCAAGGACGCCAAGGAAGTCCTGGCAACGAAGCAGAAGGAACTCGACCAGATTCCCAAAAACACCCAGGTGCTGGTCCAGCAGCAGCGCCGCACGCAGCTCAAGAACGAGATCGAGGACCTGAAGACGGACCTGCGGCCGATGGAAGAAGGCTTCCAGAAACGCCTCAAGAACCTGGCGATCGTCCAGAAGCTGGCCGAGCAGATCGCGAAAATCTGGGATAGCAGCAGCTACAAGGACCAGGGCAACGAGCCGTACAAGATCGTGTCGCGGCTGGCCGTGCTGACGCACAAGATGGGCGGCGACCCCGCCTTCAACTGCAAGAGCGGCAAGGACCGCACCGGCCAGCTCGACGCCGAAGCCAAGCTGCTCGCCACCCAGATCGAGCAGGACGGCGACGTGCCCGAGCCGGACCACAAGCCCAGCGAACTGGAAAAGCGCAACCGCTACAACATGGCCCTGAACTCCGGCAACCACGAAATGCAGGAGCTGAATACCGGCCACATGGGCTTCAAGCTCAAGGGAGTCAAGGCGCTGGACAAGTCGCTGCCCGACGAGCAGGGCGTGAAGTCGTATCGGGGTTCGTCCGAGAATACGAAGTCTTGACGCGGCCGAGGGTAGGTCCGGCGAGCCGAGCCGGACCTACCCTCGGGATCAGCATATCTTTGCAAAGTCCCGGTGCCGCTCGGCTCGCGGCACCTGCTTTCAGAACAGCGACAACTTGGTAACCGCGATCTGGCCGCCGAAGCAGACGTCCACATCCGCGCCCGGTTCGCGCGGCCGTTGATGATAGTTGCCGTCGTAGTAGTGATGCTCCTCTTCCAGCCGGAAGCTGAGCGGCAACGGTCCCCGGTCCAGCGGACAGTACACCACGCCGGGGTCGGTTTCCTCCGGCCCCAAATGCGGCAGGTTGATGTTCCAGAAAATGCCAGGCGTCCAGGGTTGGGCGAGCAGTTCGCGCAGGATGGGCGTCACCCAGGACGCGGCCCGCTGCCAGTCCACCAGCAGGCCGCGCTTCAGATAGTGCGACACGGCGATGCCGGGTCGCCCGTGCAGGACCGCTTCGCGGACGGCAGCCACCGTGCCGGAATGATGCACGTCCGCGCCGAGGTTGCCGCCCGCGTTGATGCCGGACAGCACCCAGTCGA
>JAGVLI010000628.1 GCA_020054355.1 Planctomycetales bacterium
CAATCGTGACAGCTGTGGAGATTGTCACGATTGGAATCGCGACCCACGAGCCAGAGGCCGCTTGATTTGGCACTAGCTCGAAAATGCCCGCGACTCGCGCCGCGTCAGGACGGGACGAACAGCACCCGGCGCAGCTCCGGCAAGAGCTGCTGCATCAATTGCACGCAAGGATCCTGGTCGAGCGGTTCATCGGCGGCAGCCGATTCCCGGATCATGTAGAGCTTGAACAGGGCGGGAAAGCGGGCGAAGGTCAAACGCGGATCGTCGGCCGCTTCCCACTCGCCCGCGGCGCTCCAGGCCCAGTAGATGCGCAGGTCGGCGCCCGCCGTGGCGTTCTTCTTGTGGAAGCGCGCCGTCCAGAAACTGTTGGCCGGTTCGGCGGCAGCCAGCTTCGGGGCATAACGCGTCGGCTTGCCGACCTCGAAGCCTACTGCTTCGTAGCAAACGTTGGGCGTATGGATCGAAACCGGGCCAGGGCGGTCGCAGGCGATGAAGACCGTCACCTTCTTGCCGGTCGGCCGATGGGTGTAGCGATGGTAGAGGTGGCCGGCAGCGCTCTTGAACTGCTTGCCTTCGGGAGCCATGGCCTCGCCTTCCCAGTCGCCCAATTGCAGAGAGACCTGGCTCAGCCGCGCCGCCGACGCCGCCGGTTCGTCGGAGAGGTGCCAGCGGTCGGTCCAGATGCCGTGCACGGCGCCGCAGAGCAGTGCCGCCGCCATCGCCGTGAAAGTGGGTAACATGCGGTGCATCGGATCCATCCTGCGCTAGAGAGTGAAGCGGGCATTCCATCACCGGCTGTCGTTCACTCGCTTACATTCTTACCCGTGAAGTCAAGGCGCGAAGCCGCCAGCGGACATCACGCGGCCGCCGTCGTGTAGCCGCCGGTATAAACTTCTTCCTGCTGCATGCCGTGGACCACCGTGCCGAGAATGCGAATGCCAAGCGTGCCGAGACGCTGGCAGGCGGCATAGACGCGCGGCGCCTGGCTGACGTCCCGCAGCAGCGAAAGCAGCACGGCATCGGCGTACTGGCCGATGAGCAGCGAATCGGTGGCGGCCAGCACCGGATGCGAATCGACGATGATGAAGTCGTAGTCGGCCTTGAGCTTGTCGAAGACCTCGTCCAGACCATCGCGGGCCAAGGCGGCCATCACTTCGCGGTCCCATTGGCCGGCCGGCAGGAGCCAGAGGCCGTCCACCGCCGTCGAACGGATCGCCTCGGCCATGTGGACCTCGCCCAACAGCACTTCGCTGAAGCCTGGCTGGGCCGGCTGCTCGAAGAGCTGGTGGGCCGTCGGGCTGCGCAGGTCGCAGTCGATGAGCAAGGTCTTGCGGCCGGCGCGGGCCAGGCTGCCGGCCAGGTGGCTGGCCAGCGTGGTCTTGCCTTCGCCGCCGACGGCACTCGTCACCATGACCACGCGAGTCGCTTCCACGCTGGCATCCCGCAGCAGCAACGTGCGGATGCCGTCGATGGATTCGAGAAGGCAATGCTCGGCCAGACCCTGTTCCGCTTCCGCGTTGGCGGTCAGCAGGCGGCGCTGCGCCGGCGGGGCCAGCACGGGCAGCGAGCCGAAGACCCTCATGCCCAGGCCGTCGATCACTTCGTCGGTCGTCTGGATGCGGCGGCCGCGGAATTCGAGGAAGGCGACCCCGAAGCAAACCACCACGAACACCATGGCCGGGCCGAGGACCAGGGCAACCATCTGCCGCTTGGTGTCCTTCTTGCTCACGCCCGCTTCCTGCCAGGGCTGCACGCGCGGCGGGGCATCCAGCTCGATGCGCAGGGCATGCTGCTCGTCCATGACCCGTTCCAGTGCCTTGTCTTCCTGGGCAATCTCGGTCCTGAGCATTTCCATCTCGGTCGAGGAAGACTGCACGGTCTTGGCGGTTTCCCGGGTATTTTCGACCTCGGTTGCCAGGGCGTCGCGCTGGCTGACGAGGGCGTCGTGGTCGCGCTGCAGCCCGGCCAGGGCATTCTCCCATTCCAGCCGGTTGCGGGTCCGCAGCACCTTCACGACCTCGTCGCGCTTCTTGGCGATCAGGGCGGTCAGTTCTTTTTTCTTCTCGCCGAGGCGCTGCCTGGCGCGAATAAGACTCGTCTCGTAAGGATCGCGCGCCCCAGCCGCGTAGCCGGTCACCTCGCGGTCGATGTCGTTGATCTGCATCAGCAGTTGCCGGACATTGGGATCGGCTTCCAGGCCGGCGGTCACTTCGGCTTCGGTGATCGGCTGCCGGTCCAGCTCGGCTTCGCGCGCCTTGTGGGCTTTCAGCCGGCTGTCCGCCCGCAGCAGGTCGAAGCGCACCGTGTTGAACTGCCGGCGGAGGTCGCCCAGCGAGGCTTCCATCAGGGATTGCCGATCCGACAATGTCTTGGAGTCGATGGTGTGGAGCTGATCGGCCAGCTTGCGGAAGATGTCCTTCCTCTGCCGGGTCTTACCGTCGAACTGAATGCGGAGTTTGTCGAGCTTGGCCAGGCGCTCGCTCTTGCGCTTCAGGTCGGCCTGGATGACCTCGTCCAGGTAAGCCTTGGTGATCGCGTTGATGGCCGTGATCAGCGGACCGGGATCCTGCCCCAGCATCTTGACCGTGATGAACTCCGAATTCTCGCCCGTCTCGACCAGCAGTTCTTCCTCGAGCGTCATCAACGGGTCCGGTTGAGAAGCGAGGAAGGGCAGTGACCGCACCTCGTCCTTCTTCAGGGCAGCGTTGAGGACGAAACGGCTCTTGACGGTGGCGGCCTGGGTCCGCAGGTAGGTGGCGAACTCGCGAGACGACATCTCGGGATCGCGGTACAAGAGATAAGAGGATTGCAGGACGCGCAACTGAGCGGCCGCGGTATAGCGCGGCTCGATCAGCAGCCAGATGCACGCGGCGGCGGCTGCCGCTAGCACCGCGCCCAGGCTGACCGCTAGCATCC
>JAGVLI010000943.1 GCA_020054355.1 Planctomycetales bacterium
CAACAACAGCGGGCTTACGCCCGCCGCTCGCCCACCAGCAAGCCAATCAGGGTTTCATTTCGAGCTTGCCGAGGTCGGTGGCAGCGCCGCCCTTGATGGTGATCTTCTCGCCGTCGCGGCCCATGGCGCCGCCGCGCCAGCCGCTGTCGTGCCAGATCTTCAGCCGCCAGTCGCCCGCCGGGGCGTTCTTGATCTCGAACTCGCCCTTCTCGTTGGTCACGGCGAAGTACGGATGATTGAAGACCCGCACATACGCCTTCATCCAGCCGTGAATGTTGCACGAGACGCTGACCGGGAATTTTTCATCGGCGCGCAGGTTGTCGATCTCGAATTCCGACTTGGGCGGCATCAGCTGGTTCTTGCCCTGGTTGACCAGCGGATGGCCGGCGTAGTTGAAGTTATGCGCGATCGGCGCGCTGTTCTTGGCAACCACGATCTGGCCTTCGCGGATGGCCAGCGCGTGCGGCACGAAACCGCAGCACGGCTGATCGATGGTGACCTTTTTCTCCTTGATCTCCTTGAGCGACGGATGGATCGGGATGTCCTTCTTGGCGGCGCTCGGGTCGGGCGCCAGCCAGACGAACACCCAGCGGATGCCCTTGTTGTCCTTATTGACGACCCATTCCTCGCTGAACAGCTTGCCCTTTTCCAGGCAGTGCTGCTGGTCCTTGTCCACCTTCAATTCGACCGCCTCCGGCAGCTTGTCGCGGCCATAGACGATCTGCCCCTTGATCGTGCCCCAATCCTTGTCGGCATCGGCCGCGACGGCCGCGACTTCCAGGCAGGCGCTGCAGCAGGCCGCCTCGCCGGATTCGGACTTGAGTGCAGTCGTCTCGGTGCTGGCCGGGGCTGGTGCATCGACCGGGCAGCAATAGTTGCAGCCGGCCGTCAGGAGACCGTACAGGGCCGCGCAGCCGATCGCGGAGAGATAGCGCATGTTACTTTCCTCCTCCCACCACAGTGACCGGCCGGGAGCGGTTGGCCGGCATGTCAATCACCTTGGGATAGTTTATCAGCGCGTCGCGCACGCCGGTCAATTGTTCCAGCGAAGTGCCGCGAATCAGGTCCTGGAACTGCGAGGCGTTGCGCGCGAAATTCTGCGGCATGGGCGTGGTGTAGGTCATGAAGCGCTGCGGGTTGGCCAGCCATTGCTGGGTCCAGGTCGGCCGCAGCCGGTGCCAGGTCAGGTCGAGGTTCGGACCTTGCTTTTCCTTCGGCAAATAGCTGCCGACCTGATGGCAGTTGATGCAGACGGCGTTGGCGCCTTCGCTGACCAGCGGCTTGAAGCCATCGAGCAGCCAGGCTTCCTTGGTGGCCCAGCGCCCCTGCTGCGCCGCCGGTTCGGCCTGCGCGACTTCAGCCTTGAGGCGGTCCACGTCCTTCTTGACGACGTCGCGGGCTTCCTCGGCCTTTTTCCGCATGTCTTCCAGCTGTTTCTTCTTGTCCTTGTCTTCTTCCTTCTTTTCATCCTCTTGCAGCTTGTTGACCTGCTCCTCGGCTTCCTTCAGCTTGGCTTCGGCCGCCGTCAACTGCCCCTTGACGGCGTTGAACGAACTATCCCACAGCGGCTTCAGCCCCTCGACTCGCTTGTCGTAGACCTTGTCCTGCTTGAGCCGTGCCACGTAGGCCGCCGTCATCTTCTCGAGGTAGCTGGCTTCCCGTTCCGGGATGGTCAGGTATGGATAGGCCAGCCCGGCGGCGGGATTGTTCATCTTGTCCACGGCCGAGAAATAGTTCACCAGGGCCATCGCTTCGTCCTCGCTCATATTGAAGCGCGGCATCCGCAGCACCGTCACCGGGCGGATTTCGTGCGGCTGACGGAGGAAGTTGAACAGCCAGAGCGGCTGCGTCTTCTCGCCCTGACGCAGCAGCGCGGGCGGCACGGCCGGGCGGGCCTTTTCTTCCTTGTCGTACTTCTGGCGGTCCTTCTGGGTCAGGTACGTGGCGAGCAGGTTGGCGAAGGTGCCGCCGTAGGGGGAGGAAGGCGGCACCGCCATGTCCTTCGCGAAGGGCAGCAGCACGGAATTGTAGGCCGGGATGTCACGTGCCAGGGTCTTGCCGTCCTCCTTGACGTGATAGCGCAGCGCCTGGCTCAGCTGCACGGCCTGGAAAGGCTTGCTCTCATCGTCCGGGTTGGGCACCGATTGCGGCAGGCCGTAGGCCACCAGTCGATCCGGGCGCGGCGACGGCAGACCCACCCAGGCATTGCTGTCGTGGAAGACGTGATCCCCCGCCGAGTTGCGCTGGTTGTCCGCCCAGGCACGGTTGAGCTGATCCAGCGCCACCGCCTTGGCTGGCTCGCCTTCGAGGAATTCCTTGGGCGCCGGGGCGTTCGGGCTGAACTCGTAGACGCCGGGCCGCACCAGATGGCAGCCGTTGCAGTTGTACTTGTCGAGGATTTGCCGGCCCTTGATCTCGGCCAGCTTCTCGGGCGCTGGGTTATGCACGAATTTGGGCGGGATCGGCTCGGCGACAAGCCCGAGGATGAAGGTCATCACATCTTCGCGACTTTTGGCTTCCTCCAGGTTCTGCCGGGCGATGAAGTCCTCGTCGCTCTCGTCCGCGTGGCGTTCGGTGCGGGCGAACTTGAACTGCGGCATGCGTAGCCGGTCGTCCCAGGCACGGATGCGGTCGTAATCGTAGCTGCGCGGCTCGGTCAGCTTCTGATGGAGGAAGCCTTCGCGCTGGTGGTGCTCCAGCAGATCGAAGAAGAACTTCTCGTAGGGCGGCAGCGGATTGCCGTCCGGCCCCTTCTTGGTGATCTGCACCGGCTTGCCCTTGTCGTCGGTCAACTTGGGCACGATGGCAAAGTTGCGGTTGACGTAGGACACCGCATCCTCGAACGCCAGGCGTTCCGCGTCCTTCTTGCCCCAGTCGTTGAGCGGCGTGCCGATGGGCTTGGCGTTCTCGAAGCCGGGGATGTCGTGGCAGGCATAGCAGCCCAGCTGCCCGATGGCCTTCTTGCCGACGTACATCCTGAGCTTGTTTTCCATGTCCTTGGCCGCCCCCGAGGCGGTTTCCAGCTCGCGCTCGTCGGCGTCCAGCGGCTTCTTGTTCTCCACGAACCATTGGCTCGGAATGCCTTCTTCCAGATATTTCTCGACTTCCCGGCGGGTGAACGAGCGCGTCAGGTAGACGCGGGCCAGGTCCTTGAGCATCCGCAGGTCCGGGGTGGGCACTTCCGGCGGCGTGTAGTCCTTGACGGGCTGGGCCAGCAGCCAGGAAGCCACGTCATTGGCCTCCTCGATCGTCAGGTGCGTGACCGGCATCTTGGTGCGCGGATGATGGGCTGCCGGGTCCACGATCCAGCGCACCAGCCACTTGCGGGCGGAAACCTGGTCGCCCGGCTTGACGCCCAGCTTGCCCGCCAGGCGCGACAGGTTCGGCCCAAACAGGGCTTCGCCGGTGATGGCCGGCAGCGACGGCAGCTTGTCCGGTCCCTTCATCGCCTGCTGGGTGCCTTCGTGCTGATGGCAAGCCAGGCAGCCGCGTTCGGAGAACAACTCCCGGCCGCGATACAGCTGCTCCGGCGTGGGCTTCTCGTTCAGCTTGGCGGGCAGGTCCGCCAGCGGCTGCGGCTTGGCGTTCAGTTCCAGTCGGCGCGTGACTTCCTCCAACTCGCGCTGCTGGGCTTCGCTGATGGTGCCGTTCTTGGCGAATTGTTGCAGGCCCTGCTGCTTGGCTTCCAGCGCCAGGCGGAACTTGTCGCTGCCCTTGAGATAGCTGTTGCTCTCGCTCATCAGGAAGGCGGCGAGCGCATGGATTTCCGTCGCCGGAAAGTCCTTTTGGTCGGCCGGCAGCACGTCGGGGTGATTGTTGCTCAGGCCGTAGAAGTGCGGCATCTTGGTGTCGGGGCGGAAATCGCGCGGCGAGCGCACCCACTTCACTACCCAGTCCTGGTTGGTCTTTTCGCTGAGGCGGCGCAGGCTGGGTCCGACCTTGCGCTCGGTCCCCACCGGGGTGAGCGGATCGCCGGTCAGGCGGGCGCGCTCGGCGGGCGTGTAGGCATC
>JAGVLI010000639.1 GCA_020054355.1 Planctomycetales bacterium
AAGCTGGCCGCGCCCCGGCCGCTGAAGGTCGCCGAGTCCGCCGAGTGGGAGCAGGAGATTCAGGAGTCGCTCGACTGGCTGCGCCGGCGCGGCGTCAACCCCGACCAGGTCAGGGAAGCCTACCGCGAGCAACTGCGAAAAACGGTCCGCGACCCCGACGCCCGCAGCGCCAACATGACCCGATTTTCTAAACAGCTTCGCCGCCTGGAAGGGGAGTGAGGCCGTGCCGAAGATCCTCGACTGCCGGCCGGGTCAGGCCGTGCTGATTACCGAGGTCGAGCAGGACCTCGACGGTGCGGTCATTGGGGAGGGGCGGACGGTGCGCGTGCTGGTCGCCGGCGTCCAGGGCCGGCGCGTGTTGCTGAAGATCGAGGCCCCGCGTTCGTTGCAGATCGTCCGTGTGAGTCGCCCGACCGGAGATCCCGATGACACCGACTGAGCCTCAGCCCTGCACCGTCTGGCAGCAGGAGAAACCCAAGGGCCGTTGGCAAGCCATCCACCAGGGCGAAACCTACGAGGCGGCCGCCGCCTGGGTGCTGAGTCAGCCGGGCCTGCGCCCCGACCGGCTCAGGGTTTGGCCCTCCGAGATCGATGCCAACCAACCCGCTCAGTTCCTCGACGCGGAACTCAACCAGGAGTTGGCCAGGGACTGGTCGATTGCCGGTGCGAGTGTCTGGCTGGCACTGCAGCAAAAGGACCTGGCGGACTTGCGGTCGGGGGCCTTCGACCTGGCGAAAGCCGGCCGGGCGCTGGAGCGCCGGGGCCTGCTGCTGCCCTTCGACCACCTGCTCGGCGACCCGGACGCCTACCGGTGGGCGCTGCTGGCCGGCGACGTCTACCTGAAGGCCGTCGAGCAGGGCCTGACCGCGCTGCGGGAAACCGACATGCACGCCGAGCTGTACGCCCTGAAGAAGCTCGGCTTCACCGGGGCAACCCATCCGAGCAGCGAGTGAAACGAAGCAGGCAGGGGGACGGTCCTGCGTTCCGCGCGCTGTTCGGCTTCGGTCCGTGAACGGGCCGCAGAGCGGCCCGGCGCGTACCGGGAGCCGAAACGCCTCGGATGGGAGGTGCTGCGGCGGAAGGGAAGGCTCCGGATTCGCCCTGCAAAGCAGGTTCCACGAACGCCGTTTCCTTCATGTCGGCTGCTAGCCGGTCATTGGCCGCAACACCTTGACTCTACCCGGTCGCAACTGGGCTGGGGAGAGCAGTAGCCGCCCCGGTCGGTGGTTCGTAAGTCTCGGCCCGCAAAATACGTAGCCCCAGCGGGGCTGTCGTTGACAGTCGGACCTTCTTGCCCCGCACTTCCACGACTCGGACGACTATGTCCGAACCGATCAGGATGGCTTCGCCGGGCTTGCGCGTCAGGGTAAGTGCCACGTTGAACTTCCCTTCTTCCCAGGTGATACGCGAGTCCGACAACGATCGTAGCCGCTTCCTGGTGGCCCGTCTACTTGCTCCGGGGGGCCGGCCGGCTTCGCTGGCCGGATTTGCTCTTGGACGCAGGGTCCGAAGCCCGTCCGAAGCCCTGGGGAGCTTGCAAGAAGGCATCCGGAGTTACCCCCAGGGCCTTGCACAGGGCGACAACAGTGCCCCAGGCCGGCTTGCGTCGGCCCTGTTCGAGCTGAGGCACGGTCCACTTGTCGAACCCGGCCTTCTCGGACAGGCCGAACTGGGACAGCCCGGTCGCCTCCCGCAGTTCCTTCAGCCGCTGTCCGAACCATTCCACTTCTTGCATCGCAGCTCCGTTTCTACCCGGATGGGACCCAACTGATGGGACCCAGGCCGGGATCCCAGTCATCGAGCCTGCAGATGGGACCCAGCGGATGGGGCCCATTCGCAAACACGCTGCGTACCCAGGCGAAAGCTACACCTGGGAGTCCCACCCCCAGGGCCGGCGGGGGTCCGGGCAACATTTCCCGGCGATGAGTCCCCCTTGAATTCTTATAGGTCAACTGACCTTGACAAGAATAGGTCTCTTGACCTACAATCTAGCTCGCGGTCGGGTTGACCGCAAGGCGTTTCTTTTTCTTGAAGGGAGCCGACCATGATCCGGGTGCAGTGCTTCGCGGCGAACGACGGGCAGGACTGGCTGAAGAGCGTGCTGGGCGAGCTGGAAGACAGGCCGCTGGCCGAGGCCATCGACGACACGCGCCGCTACTGGATGGAAGGCGACGACGGACCCCAGATATTCGTCTTCAGCGACCAGGCCACCGGGCAGACGCTGGCGACCATGATGCGGGGCGAGGAGCCCGAACTGTGCATCACGACTTACTGCGACGGCACCAGCGAACGGCACCGCTGCCGGTACGTCCTGGACGCCGACGGCGGCTATGACCACACCGAGGTTGAGGAGTTGCAAGCCGCGTAGCCGATGCGACCCCCGACCAACCCGGCCGTTGCAGCGGCCGGGCTGTCGGCGGCCGAGTGGTTCGGCAGCCAATGAAGCGGGCCGGCTGGTGTTACTAGCACCGGGCCGGCCCTGCCAAGTCGCAGACCTGTTAAGGAGGTCCACGCCATGGGTACGTCCCAGTCTACTGACCATGTCCAGCCGACGGCAAGCCGCACGCTGACCGAGTTCCGGGCGCTGCTGGCCAAGTATCCCCAGTACCGTGCCTGGCCCGAGCTGGAAGAGCTGGCCATCAAGAAGCCCCGGCCACGGCTGACCTCGCCCCGCCCCGTGCCGGCCAAGGGCTCGCCCGAGGTGCGCACCGACCC
>JAGVLI010000791.1 GCA_020054355.1 Planctomycetales bacterium
CGGATCGGTCGGCCCGGCCAGCCGAGCAGCGTGGTCGTCAGCTCTTGTCCGTTGGCCAGCACCACGGCGCGCTCGATCAGGTTTTCCAGCTCGCGGACGTTGCCGGGGTAGTCGTAGTTCAGCAAGGCTTTCTGCACTTCGGCGGGCAGAGTGGGCGCGTCGCGCCGGTTCTCCTCGCTCTTGCGCTGCAGGAAGAACTTGATGAGCGCTGGGATGTCCTCGCGCCGCTCGCGCAGCGGCGGCAGCTGGATCGGCACGACGTTGAGGCGATAGTACAGGTCGTCGCGGAAGCGGCCAGCCTCGATCTCGTCTTCCAGGAAGACGTTCGTGGCCGCCACCACGCGGGTATCGACGCGGATCGTGCGGCTCTCGCCGACACGCTCGAACTCGTTCTCTTGCAGCACGCGCAGCAGCTTCACCTGCAGCTTGAAGCTCATGCTGGAGATTTCATCGAGGAAGATGGTCCCGCCGTGGGCCGCCTCGAACCGGCCAGTCTTGTTGTCGAGCGCTCCGGTGAACGCGCCCTTGACGTGCCCGAACAGCTCGCTTTCGAGCAGGCTTTCGCTGAGCGCCCCGCAATTGACGCGGACGTAAGGCCCTTCCGCCCGGTGTCCGCTCAGCCGATGGACGGCCTTGGCGATCAGTTCCTTGCCGGTGCCGGTCTCGCCGACCAGCAGTACGTTGGCCCGCGTCGGCGCCACCAGCCGGGTCAGGCGATAGACCTCGCGCATGGCGGGGCTGTCGCCAACGACTTCGGGCAACGGTGCGTCGAGCGCTTCCAGTTCGTCCATTGCGTTCCGTGGAGAGTGCGAGCCAGGCATGGAGTCATCTTAGAGCGAAGGGGGCGGCTGGGGTAGAGGAAGGAGTGCGGGACGGCGTCAATCACCGACGCAGAGGACTGCCCGGTTCAATTCCTGGGCGCGATCGACCACGATTTGCCAGTGCGTTAGCACGTCGAGCATTTCTTGCCGGGTAACGGTCTCGAAAAACTCTTCGTACGTGGGCTTGAGTTGCGTGCCGACCTGGACTGGCCAGGACTCCGGCTGTGCTTCGATCACGGGTCGCAAATTTGCCAGTGCTTGGGCCAGGACCAGCAAGTCGTTGCCTTCAAAGACGGCGAACCCATCGAGTTCGACGGTCTGTCCCGTCTGATAGGTAACCGACTTGAGCAGTGGTTGCAGGTATTGGAACGGCGCGCCGCGCAGGGTCAATTTCGGCTCGGCCGGATCGAGAAGGTACTTTCGCCCCGATCGCTTGATGCCGATGTCGATAGTCATGCGCATTTGCTCAGGGTGTACGGGCAACCTGTACTCAAATAACCACATTCCGCGCGATTCTCGCCGAAGTTCCCTTCAACCCATTGGCAATTATCCACATAGGGCCGCGAGGCACGCCGCCGCCCCAGCAAGGTGGAAGCCGAAAAGTGCCCGAAACAGCGCGTCTGATCGGCCGTCCGTCAGTTGAATACGGAAATGCACCCAGAAAATTCAGTTCATTCATCCACCCATCAGCGGCGAACCGAACATGGCCGCGTAGCCTCCTACCCGGTGGCGCGTGCCGACAACCGCCCAGGAGCCAGTAGCTTCAAGCAGAGCTGGCGAATCTCCTCCAACTCTCTGGTGAACTGCCGCTGTGCCTCGGCCGGCGACAGGCAATCGAACAAGTCCGGCAGCTGCACGCCATGACTCATGACGGCGTCGGCAGTCTTGCTCTTCAGCTGCTTGCGGACGAACAGACAGTTCTCGGCGTTATAAAACCAGCGCACCGCGTCGGTCGCGCCGAGAGCCCCGCTGGTCAAGGCTTGCACCATGCCCAAATTGAGCAAGGCGAAAATGGCTCGTGGATCGGCTGATCGTGCCAGCGACTGACGTAGCGCGAGCGATTGTTTCATGCTTGGCTCACACGCTTCTACGAAGCGTCGCGAAACAGCGATGGACCGCGACTGAACTAATTGGCAGCTACCCCTCGCTGAGTTTCACCTTCTTGATCCCCTTGGCGTGCAGCAACCCCGCCAGCGCGTCGGCCGACAGCCGGGGTTCGTCCATGAGCAGGCTGCCCATTTCGTTGAGGATGAATTCCGATAAGTCGTCGCCGGTCCAGCCCTGGGCGATCAGCCTTTGGCCGATGGCTTCTAGGCAGCGGTCGCGCAGCTGCGTCGTCTGGCGCGAGATCGTGCCCTCGTGGACGCCGAGCAGGTTCGCCACTTCCCGCTGGCTCATGCGGTAGCGCAGCCGCATGCCCAGGATCAGCAGTTCGTTGTCGTTCAGGTCGCCCAGCCAGTCGCGGGCGGCCAGGCAGAAGGCTTCGTGCCACTGGCCGTTCGCGTGGAGCGTGGGCAACTCGGCGGCCAAGTCATCGTCGGGCAACGCTTGCATGGCCGCATGGGAGTGATGGCGAAGCTGCGAGATGTGCCAGTTCTGGAAGACGCGGATCAGCCAGGGCACCAGCGGCCGTTGTCCGTCGAAGCGCGCCAGGGTCGCCAGCGAACCCTGGGTTTCCGGCACCAGCAGATGGCTCCAGAACTCGACGACGGCGTTCTCCTGCCGTTCCTCGTCGCGCGGATAGAGCCGGACGGCCCGCGCCCGCAGGGCATCGACCAGCAGGCAATCCGCCCGGCTGGTGCGCGCGGCGAACAGCGATTCCCAGGCGCGGCCATCGCCTTCGAGGCAGGCGGAAGCCAGGTACCAGTCGAGCGGATAGAGATTGTCGAGAAAGACCGCTTCCGAAGCGCCGTTGGCCGACTTGCCCCGATACAGCTCGAAGGCCCGCAGCAAATGGCGCTCGAAGGTCGGCGGCGCCAGCGCCACGCCCGGCAGCTGCACCCGGCAGAAGTGATACAGCAGGTGTTGTCGGTTCTGGTCCAATGCTTAATTACCGAAAACCGCTCGCGGCTTCGCACCACTTTCGCGAAGCCGCGAGCGGCCTGGAGGAGCAGACTCAGCGCGGAATGAAAACCAAGACCTCGACCCGCGGCGCCGGCAGCTTGTCCTTTTCCTGCACCGGCGGCGGATTCACCCCGAGGCCGATCGGCGTCACGTCGCGGCGGGTCAGCCAGCTCATTTTCTGCACGGCGTGCTGGTCCTTCAAATAGGCGCAGGCGGCTTCGGCCTGCTTCTGGGTGAGCGTCAGCGCCAGTTGCGGTTCCGTGCTGGGATTGGCGTAGGCCGCCACCACCACGTCGGAACCCTTATGCTTCAGCCCTTCCAGCCAGGGGGCCAGCCGGTCCAGCGACCGCCGGCCGTTGGTGGTCAGGATGGCGTTGCCCGGTTCAAACAGATCGGACTCGGCGAACCACTGACGGTTGACCTCGCATTCCGGGCGCACCAGCAGCTTGTGGGCATCCTTGACGTAGTTGCGGATGAGCGGCAGCGCTTTCAGCGCATCGGCATCCTGCTTGATCGAACCGAGCGTCCCCTGGCCCTGCCGCAGCATCGCCACCAGCTGGCCGTGCAGCTCATCGTCCTTGACCAGCTTGCCCAGCGAGCCTTTGCCGTCGCGCACGCCCTGCAAGACGCCA
>JAGVLI010000906.1 GCA_020054355.1 Planctomycetales bacterium
GCCCTGGCTGCCGCCGGTGACTGCCAGGTCCTTGCCGTTGAAGTCCGGCCGGCTGCACAGGTAGTCGGCAGCGCGCAGGCAGGCGAGGACCGCCTGGCGAAAGTAACTCTTCTGGCGGTCGTTCATGCCGATGTTGCGGTAGTCCTGGAGCGGGCCGTTGGCCTGCTTCTCGTAGAAGTCGGGCTTCTCATCGACGGGCAGATCGTGAACGATGATGTTCATGGCCAGGGCGCCCATCAGGGCATGGCGCTTGTCCGGCTCGATGCCGTAGACGCCGGCATAAGGCACTGTCAGAATCGCGGGAAATGGTCCTTTGCCCTTGGGCACGCTGAGCCAGCCGTGGACCCGCTTGCCATCGACGTTCGCCAAACTGATTTTGAAGCAATCGACCTTGGCGTCGCTGTGCTTGGCGGAAGGTTCGAGCTTGGCATCGTGCGGAAACTTCGCCAGTTCCTTCTTCTGCGCCTCCCAGAATGACTCGAAGTCGGTGGGCATCTTGGCCGTCGGCGCGATCTGGGTCGGCTCGAAGCCGGCGGCGGCCAGCGCTTCATCCTTGCCCAAAGTCACCCGCAGTTGCAGGAAGCCGGGCTTCGCCAGGCTGCCCGCTACCTCCGCTGCCTTGCCTTTCTCCAGCGTCAGCTTGCCTTCCTTCGCAATCTTGAAGCCGTCCTCGGTCAGCCGATAGGTTGCTTCCCCGCCGACTTCGCTTTCGACCTTGAAGGTCGCGGTTTCGCCGACCTTGAACAGCGCATCGGGCCGGCTGCAAGTAGCCTGCACCGCCGATTTCTTCGGCACCTGGGCTTGAGTATCGGCGATCAGCGTGAAAATGAAGCAAAGAACCGCAATGGCAAGAAAGCTCGAAGACCTGCGTCGATAGCGCATGGAAGGCTCCTGCGGGGTGGAGATCGCTCGGCGTCGGCCTTCAGGTTAGCGAGGAAGGAGAAGGGATGCAACCATCGCCCAGTGCCGAATCGAGCGAGCTCTGGCCCGTGGGTCACGATTCCAATCGTGACAACCGGCACGGTCTGTCAGGATCGGAATCCTAACCCACGCACAGCCAGTCCCTGGCTGATGCACTAGGTCGAGGCGGACCGGGAATGGCTTCAACGCCGGCTGCCGCGTGCGGTGGTGTAACCGGACTGGGCGGCGCTGGCGGGCGAACGCACGGACTTGCCATCCACCGCCACAGGAGCGGTCGATTCGTCGCCGGGCTTTTCGGCGCGCGTGGTGCGGATCACCAGCAAGCGCTGCATGGGGTTCTGTTCGTCGCGGCGCAGGAAGCACTCGTGACCCAGCGTGCGCGGCTTTTCGTAACGGCCGCCGACGATCAGGTATTCATTCGTCGCCAGCGTCACTTCCCAGGCCAGCTGGGTGTAGCGCTCGACCGCGCGTTCTTCCTTGAGGATCCAGCCCGACAGGTCGCCTGCCGGGCGCGGCAGTAAGCTGGTATCGCCGTGGAAGACTTGCGGCACGAAGCGGAGTTTCGTCCGCCCATCCGCCGTCAGGCTCGCGGTCACTTCCAGGGTGCATTGCGCCTTTTCCAGGTTGATAGCCGCGGGTTCTTCCTCGGAGGCCAGCTGGAAGCAGCACAACGGCAACTCCGGACCCAGCACGAGTTTGTTCGCCTTGTCCTGCAAGCAGCGAATCCGCCGGGGATTGGCGCAACTGCGCTCGGAAGTCAGCAGCAACTGCAAGCCCACCGGCGTGATGCCGCCGATCTGGCCGATGCGGAAGCCGTTGTCTTCCAGGACCGCCTTGTTTTCCAGGGGGATGACCTGCTCGTCGGTGTCGTTCCAGAGGTCGATATTCAGATAGGTGTCGCCCAGTGGCTTCTCGATGAGCGCCACATCCATCTGAATCGTATCCGGCCCCACCGGCCCGGCCGGGTGCAGGATGCGATCCAGCCACGACGCCGAGCGTGTGGGTCGATTCGAGACGCAGCCCAGCATCGTGCTGGCCAGCAGCCCGAGCAGGATCGCCTGCCAATGGCGCATAAAGGACGTCCTTGTCCCAGTTGGTTCGGCGTCGGCCGCGAAAATGGTGAGGGCTTGTAGCGAGATGCTTGCAGCGGGTCAAGAGCAATCGCGAGCCGTTCAGCGGCCGGGTCTTTTTTCAGCCCAGCGAATCACAAGTAGGGCGACCCCTGCAACAGCACCCAGGACGCTGCCAATCGCGCCCCCGAACAGGCCGAACTTGATCGAGAGGGCGCCGAGGTGACCAACGAGTCGGCTGAGCCAATCGTCCTGCGGCATGTAAATCGTGATTACATACGGCGCCATTGCGCCCAGCCACCCGACAAGCAAGGCATTCCGCCAGGCGGCGTCGAATATCGTCCAGAGCGGCGATGCCTCCGACGATGGCCTGGACTCTTGCCGTTGAGTATCTGCCATTGATCCCGTTTCCGATCTTGCAGGTGCTGGGTGTCATGCTTCGGGGCGACGGCTAGGGCGCTGGAGCCGGGGTCTGAGACCCCGGCCACAGCATCGGTGCCACCGCTTGGGCGCTGTAGCCGGGGTCTCAGACCCCGGCTACAGTGGACCCGCAAGCCGTCAAATCTTCCACGGTTCCCGCGACGGCAAATCGAGCAGCTTGTTGGCCGATTCGTCGTCGAAGCGTTCCTTCACCGGGTCCCACTTCAACGGCTTGCGCAGTTCGTAGCCGATCGCGCCCAAGTGGCAGATGGTGGCGGTGCGATGGCCGATCTCCGCCGGGCAGATGCACTCCTTGCGGCTCTTGACGCAATCCAGGAAGTTGCGGACGTGGTCCTTCGACGGATAGACGTGAAAGTCGTTTTCGCCGATGGGCTTCTCCAGGATCGTTACCGGGTCGCTCTTGATCGTGCCGCGCGAGACGAAGATGGTGCCGTCCGCGCCCTCGAAGACGCAATCCGCCGGCCCGCCGTGAAACATTTCAACGCCGTTGGCCTAAGTGAACTTCAGTCCGGAATTGCCCTTCTCCGGTGGCTCGATCTTCACCGGGCCGGAGCCGTCCATGTCGAGCGCCCACTGCGCGATGTCGAAGTGATGAGCGCCCATATCGGCCAAACCGCCGCCGGCGTATTCCTTGTACTCGCGCCAGGCCGGGAAGTGCTTGTGGATGCCCTTGGGACAGAGCACCTCGTTGTAGCCGCGTTTGGGGGCCGGGCCAAGCCAGAGGTCCCAGTCGGTACCTTCGGGGATCGGCTGTTCCGGCAACTCACACGGTTTCGGCGGCCCGCCCACGCCGATGCGCACCGTCTTCACCTTGCCAATCCGGCCGTTGCGGACCAGTTCGACGGCAAGGCGAAAGCGACCGCCGAACTCGCTGCGCTGCTGGCTGCCGGTCTGGAAGATCACCTTGTTCTTGGCCACCGCCTCGACGATCTTTCGGCCCTCGACGATGGTATGCGTCAACGGCTTCTCGCAGTAGATGTCCTTCTTGGCATTGGCGGCGAGAATGCAGGGAATCGCATGCCAGTGGTCCGGCGTGGCGATGACCACGGCATCGATGTCCTTGCGGGAAAGCAGTTCGCGAAAGTCCTTGGTCGCCTGGCAGCCCTTGAACTCGCCCTTTTCCTTGGCATCCTTGTAGCGGTCCTCGACGGTCTTCTGGGCACTGTCGAGCCGTTCTTTCACCACGTCGCAGACGGCGACGACCTGCACATCCTTCTGCCCCAGGAAGCGCCCGAGGTGCCCGCGGCCCATCGTGCCAACGCCGATGAAGCCTACGTTGATGCGTTCGTTGGCGGTGGCCCGGCCCTTGGCGCGGGACGGCAAAATGAGCGGCCCGGCCAGTCCGGCGACAGCCACGCCCTGGACAAATTGACGACGCGATAGCTGTTTGTTCATCGAGAGACCCTTTCGATGCGTGTGATGGTTGAGCCGCGACCCTTGGAGGTCCGTTTAGCCGCGACCCGGAGGGGAGCGCTGACAGCCGGCCCAATATAAAGCAGCCCTTCGGAAATGGCAAATGATGACTTTTCGCGCGCCGGGAGCCGCGTCGCAACAGTGCAGGCAAATCACTCCTTGATCGTCTGAACTTCGCGCAGCCGGCGTTCGAGAAACCGCCGTTCGCTGTCGTTCGTGACCAGCTCCAGCGCCCGCGTGTAGCTCTTCGCTGCTTCGGCTGCGGAGCCGAGCCGGCGCAGCATGTCGGCGCGCGCGGCGTGCAACAAGTGATAGCCGTCAAGCTCGCCAGCCGCCGCCAGGGCATCGATGAGCGACAATGCCGCTTGCGGGCCATCCGCCATCGCCACCGCCACCGCCCGGTTCAACGCGACGATGGGCGAGGGCTGCACCGTTTCGAGAAGGCTGTAGAGCCGGACGATTTGTCGCCAGTCCGTGTCCTCGGCCCGTGCCGCCCGGCAGTGCTCCGCCGCGATGGCCGCCTGTAACGCCAATGGACCCGCCCCGCCGCGAAACGCCTCCTCGACCAACGGCAGCGCTTCGGCAAATTGCCGGTGGTCCCAGCGGCTGCGGTCCTGGTCTTCCAGCAAGACCAGGTCGCCGTGTTCGTCCAGACGGGCCGCCCGGCGGGCGTCGTGGAGCAGCATCAGGGCCACCAGCGCCGTGGCTTCCGCCGGCGTCTCGCCTGCCATCAAAGACTTCACCAGGCGACCGAGCCGGATCGCTTCCGCGCAGAGGTCCGTTCTGACAAGTGCTGCGCCGCGCGTGGCCACGTAGCCTTCGTTGAAGATGAGGTAGATCACCGTCAGCACGGCATCAAGGCGTTCGGGCATGTGAGTCTGATCGGGCACGATATACGGAATGCCGGCGCTGCGAATCTTCTTCTTCGCGCGTACCAACCGTTGGGCCATCGTCGCCACCGGCACCAGAAAGGCCCGCGCGATCTCATCGGTCTCCAGACCGCCCAGCATGCGGAGCGTCAGCGCCACCTGCGCCTCGGGCGCCAGCGCCGGATGGCAGCAGGTGAAGATCAGCCGCAAACGGTCGTCGGGGATTTCGTGCGAGTCGAAGTCCAGTTCAGCTGCCGGCCGTGAAGGTTCCGTGGCGAGGGCCTTGATTTTTTCCGCGTGCAGGGCACGTCCCCGGATACGGTCGATGGCCTTGTGCCGGGCAGTCTGGGTAATCCAGGCACGTGGGGAGTCCGGTATTCCCGACTCCGGCCAATCGTGCAGCGCGGCCGCAAACGCTTCCTGCACTGCTTCTTCAGCCACATCGAAGTCGTTGACCTGCCGGATCAGGGTGGCGACGATCCGCCCCCAATCGGAGCGATAGACTGCCTCGACTGCCGTATTGGCATCCGCAACCATGCTGGTTTTTTATTTCAATTTTTGGTTGAGTGTCGATCCGGCCGCAGGCCGTTCGACCCAGGGAAGGAGGAACCACCCATGAAGTACATGTTACTGATTTACCTGGACGAGCAGTCCCTGGACGATGCCTATCGGGAGCAGTGCTACGGAGAATCCGCGCAGCTGGCGCGCGACCTCCACGCGAGCGGCAACTACGTCGCCGCCAACCC
>JAGVLI010000400.1 GCA_020054355.1 Planctomycetales bacterium
CTGCGTCTGCTGCCCGGCCAGGCCGCTGAGGGATTGCCGCAGCCGGACCACGTCGGCGACCACTTCGCGGCTGCCCTGGTAGCGCTCGGCGGGGTTCTTGGCCATCATCTTGTGGACGATGGCGCACAACTCGCTCGGCAAGTCCGGGCGCAGCTCCTGCAACGGCTGGGGCTTGGCCTGCACGTGCTGGATGGCTACTTCAAAGGCGCTCTGACCGCGGAATGGCGGCTGCCCGGTCAGCATGTGATACGCGGTCACGCCCAGCGAATACAGGTCGGTGCGCGGATCGACTTCCTTGCTTTCCACCTGCTCCGGACTCATGTAGAGCGGGGTGCCCATCGACACGCCGCTCTGCGTGATGTTCAGGGCGGGCTGATCGCCGCCGAAGCAGCGCGACAGGCCGAAGTCGGCCACTTTGACTTCGCCCTTGCGGGTCAGCAGGATGTTTTCCGGCTTGATGTCGCGGTGGATGATGCCGGCTTCGTGGGCGCGTTCCAGGGCGGCCGCCACTTGCCGGAGAATGCTCAGGGCTTGCAGCAGTTCGGGCGGGCCTTTCAGGGAGATGAAGTCGCGCAGGTTCCGGCCTTCGACGTACTCCAGGGCCATGAAGTGCAGGCCGTCCGCCACGCCGATCGAGTAGACCTGCACGATATTCGCGTGGGTGACGCGGGCCACCGCCTCGGCTTCCTGCTGAAAGCGCTTGAGCGCGACCGGATTGGCCGCCACGTCCGGCCGCATGATCTTCAGGGCCACCTTGCGCTTCAGCGACAGCTGTTCCGCCAGGTAGACCTGCCCCATGCCGCCTTGCCCCAGCCGGCGCACCAGCCGGAAGTCGCCCATGACCTTGCCGCTGAGGTCCACGGCCGTACCCGCGCCGTCGCTCTGCTCGACAGGCTGTACACCCGTGGACTGGAGGCCATTGTCCATGATCGCGCCCCTGGATTCGACGTTCGGAATCGCCGGCCCTTCATTCTACCTGTTACCGGCGGCCGGACGTGACGGTTTCGGCGGTTTTTCGGAATCCGCCCGCCGGCGATCCCCGCGGCAACACCCAGTCGGCAGAGGGTGTCGCCAGCGCCAAATGGGTTGACGGCTGCTCGGTTTTCGGGACAATAGCGCCATGAGCACCGCAACGACCAACCTGAACGAAACGGAAATTCAGGCCGATCTGAAAGCCGTTCTCGCATCCCTTTCTGGCGGCGAGCCGCTGGACCCGGAGACTGTCCACCGTATCCGCGAGCGAGCTGAGAAGATCACCGAGGAAATTCGCCAGCAGCAGGGCATCCTCAACGTCGCGGTCGATTTGATTCGAGAGATCCGCGACGAGTCATGAGGTACGTACTGGATGCCAATGTCGCCATGAAGTGGGTCCTCTCGGAGCCTGACTCGGCCAGGGCCAGCGCCTTACGGCAGGATTTCCGTAACCGGGTCCACGAACTGCTGGCCCCGGAGATTTTTCCAGTCGAAATCGCTCACACTCTCACGCGGGCGGAGCGTCGGAAGCTCCTCAAGCCTCCCCAGGGCAAAGCCCTGTTGGCTGATGTCCTTTCAACTTGCCCGCGGCTTCAACCTTCCATGCCGCTGCTCGACCGCGCGTTCGACATCTCGTCCGCACACCGCCAGGGCGTCTACGATTGCCTCTACGTCGCTTTGGCCGAACAAGAGGGTTGCGAGCTGCTGACTTCGGACGACAAGCTCATCAAGAACCTCCGGCGTCGGTTTCCGTTTATCGTGCCGCTGGCCTCGGTGCCTTGATGGAAGACGCTCAGTTTCGCTTGTCATCATGTGCTTGCCAGGATGTGCATGATGTCGCCATCCTTGACGAGATACGTCTTGCCTTCCAGGCGGTAGACGCCGTGCGTCTTCGCTTCCTTCATCGAGCCCACCTTGCGAAAGTCCTCGTAAGCCACCACCTCGGCGCGGACGAAGCCGCGCGACAGGTCCGTGTGAATCTGCGCTGCGCCCGTGACGGCGTCGGCCCCCTGGGGAATGCCCCAGGCCCGGCATTCATCCTCGCCGACCGTGAAGAAGACGATTTGCTTCATCGCCTGGTAGATGTCGCGCAGGGTCCGTTCGCGGGTCAGTTCCTTCAGGCCCAGGTCTTGCATGAAGGTCTGGCGGTCCTCGGCCGATAGTTCTTCCAGCTCCATTTCCAGCTTGGCCGCCGCCGACAGCGCTTGCGGGGCCAGCTGCACGAACTTCTCCGGCAGCGCCTGGCCGAGCTGACCGTCGCCGATGGCCGCCAGCACCAGCTGCGGTTTCAGCAGCAGCAGCTGGAAGCTGCGGATGCCCTTTTCTTCCTCCTCCTTGAGCGTCACGTTGGCCAGCGTCTGCTCTTCCTCCAGCGCCTTGACGATCCGCCGCAATAGTGCCAATTCGACCTCGTCGGCTTCCCGTTCCTTGACCGGCTTGCTCTTCTTCTTGACCGCTTGATCCTCGAGCTTGCCGACGCGATTGCTAACGATTTGCAGATCGGCGAAGAGCAGCTCTTCGCGGAACTTGTGCAGTTCCTGGGCCAGATCGCCGCCCGCGAAGCCGTTGAGCACGATCAGCAGGCCGTCGGCGTCGCGGATGATGCCCAGCCGGCGCGGGTTGTCGCGCTGCTCGGTCTGGACCAGGCCCGGCGTGTCCATGAACTCGATGACCGCCGGGGTGGTCTTCTTCGGTTTGAAATGGTTCGACAGCCAGGTGAGGCGGTCGTCGGGAATCTTGGCGATGCCGACCTGGCCGCGCTGGCTGGCCGCCGGGTCCGGCTTGACGCCCGTGAGCCATTGAAAGACCGTGCTCTTCCCGGAGCCTGCGAAGCCGACGATGCCGATTTTCATGGTGGTCAGTGGTCTGGGAGTAGTGGCCAGTGGCCAGTGGCCGGTGGCCAGCAGAAACAAAGGAAACTGTGCCCGAACTAGCTACAATGCTAATTGTCATCGAAAGGATAGTCACTGGCCACTGGTCCAGACCACTAGCCACCAGCCACCGGCCACCGGCCACCGGCCACTGACCACCGGCCACTGATCACTGCGATATGTGCGATCACTGGATGCCGACCCTGACGTTGAGCCTGACGCTGGAGCAGTTCCACCAGCTGCCGCGCAACTCGGCGTACAAGTACGAGTACTTGAACGGCCAGGCAGTCCTGAGTCCGACGGCCAGGCATTACCACGCCCTGCTCGACCTGACGCCGCTGCCGGTGCCCGAC
>JAGVLI010000502.1 GCA_020054355.1 Planctomycetales bacterium
CGGCCGCCGCGCACGCCGATGGCCGAGCCAGTCCTGCCGCCGATTGAGTGGCCCGCGCTGGGCTGGCTGCCGGCGGATACGAATGCCGTGGTCGCTGTCCACCTGGCCGAAGGCCGTCGAACCCGCGTGGGGAAGGAATTCCTGGCGCGCTTTCAGGCGGGCGGACTACCGATCAATCCCGCCGAGCTGGAAAAATGGACCGGGCTGCCGGCGGACGACATCGACCATGCCGTGCTCGGCGTCCGGGCCGATGGTCGCCTGCTCCCGACCGTCGTCCTCGCGGTGCAGACCCGGCAGCCCTACGACTTCGACAAGGTCCGGACCACATTGAAGGCCTCGCGCACTTCCGACGTGGGCGAAAAGAAGGTCCATCACTTCCCGCCGCCGAACCACAAGCTGCCGCTCGATACGGTTGTCTGGAACGCGACGCCCACCGTGCTGATCGTCGGCTTGTCGAAGTCCGACCTCGACAAGGTGCCCGCGAAACCCGTACTGCGCGGCGCCCAGCTGCCGAGATCCGTGCAAGAAGTGGTCGGCCAGCGCATCGATACGGGCAGTCAGATGTGGGCAGCCGGCCATGCGGAAAAATGGGAAGCGCTCGGCCCGCTGTTCCTGCTGTCTGTCCCGAAGGAAGACCAGGATACGCTGAAGCAAATGCGGACCTTTGGTTTCTGGCTGCGCTTCGGCGACGATGTCCGGCTGCGCGGGGCGACGTTGCCTGCGGACGATGCGGCCCTGGCCGCGCTTCAGAAGAAATGGGAAAAGCTGAAATTGCCCGACGGCGACGCGATGCCGAAAGACCTGGAACCCGTGCTGCACGAACTGGCGGATACCTACCGCCTGGAAGTCAAAGACGGCTGGCTGACCCTTCAGGCCGAGAGCAGCGCCGAGACGGTGGGCAAGGCGTTGGCCAAGTAGTCAGATCATTCAATCCTCGGTCCCAGGCTCGGCCTGGTCGTCCTCTCCTCGGTCCCAGGCTCGGCCTGGGACCGAGCTGCCTTCGAGGCTCTGCCTCGAAGGCCAGCACACTGTCAGTCGATGAACCGTCGGACCTCGCCCACGGTGCCTCGCCAGCCTCGATGCCGCTACGGACAGCGCTCGCCTTCGAGGCGGAGCCTCGAAGGCATTGCGGTCCCAGGCTGAGCCTGGGACCGAGGACATGAAGACTCGGCCCGGCCTACTGCAGAGATTCGTAATCCGGATAAGGCTCGCCCGCCATCGTGCCCGCTTCGTTCGTCCAGAGCAGCGGCTTCTCCCAGGTGGCGCTGAAGTCGATCGGTTCGTCGATCAGCAGGTCGCGGGGATAGATGCCGTTGGCCGGCACTACGTTCGGGTCCATCTGCCCGGCGGCCACTGCCGCCGCCACGACCAATTCGGAACAGAACCAGCGGTCACGATCCAGGTAGGTCTTGCCAAACCACTGCGTGCGCAGCTCGCCGCGCGGCCGCAGCGGTCCCATATTGAACAGCAATCGGCCGAACGCGAAGCCCTTGCCGGTCTGCTCGGCGGCGAAAACGGCCAGCTGCTCCGCCTCCGCCGCATTGAGCGGCTTCTTCAGCCGTCGAACCCAGATGCTGCCCTTGTAAGCGGGCAACCGATCCGGCAACGGCAGCACGAAGACGGTGTAGCTCATGTTCGGGGCGGCTTCCAGGGTGGCCAGCTCGCCCGTGGGAATCCGCACCACGATACCGACGTGATAAGGCGGGCCGGTGCCGGCCAGCGCGTAGCACACCCGGTAGAGTGGATTGCGGTAGGTGAAGATGATGATGTCGCCTTCGCGCGGATAGTACGCCTGAGTGCTGCCGCAACACTCGCCGCACGCACAGGCCGCGCGACAGCAGACGTAACCTGCCTGGCATTCCTTGGGCCGCACGGCCGGCGCCGCGCTCGCCAGGCAAAGGAGGAATGAACCCAACCAGTTCATGATGGCACGGCTCCAGGCTTGGCCCCGGTGAAGATGCGTCCAATCGAAGGTGTGCAGTCGAGTCGCATCCTGGCAGGCTGCCCGTTCTCCACGGCACGGGGTTCCGGTCAGCCGGCAGCGCAGGTCGCAGGAGGCTCGCGCGCGATCCTCCACGACCAAGGATCGACATCTCGGCCCCGGACTTCCGTTCGGAAAACGGCGCAAACTGTGCCGTCTGGAAAAGGGAAAGCGCACGGCCGGCACGACCGGCACGTTTGGCCGCTTGCGGCCTCGCGGTCAGATCAGCCCTTCGCCGGCTGCGGCGCCACCTTCCCCAGCGCCTTGACGGCCGATTCCAGCAGCCGCTGGCCCGCATCGACGCTGAATTGACTGGCCCGGCCGGTACGCACTTCGTAGCCGCCGCCCATGAACGCCTGCGCCGTGGCGATGTAGCCGAGTGCCTCGTTGGTCAGGCTCGCGAAAAAGGTGGTCGCGAACGGCGAGCACTGCTTGACGCGCAGCGCGTAATCGCAAAAATACTCCGCGCCGTTGCTGGCGATGCCCAGCGGTCCAATGCGGATGCCTTGCACTTCCGCCGCGATGCCCTTGGGGTGTTTGGCCCGCTGGTCGGCGACGATTTTCCGGCCCCGCTCGTAGACTTCTTCCTGCCCGCTGCCCAGGCCGAAGGGCGGCCGTTCGGCGTCCACGTCCGGCTCCGCGCGGTAATGCAGCACGGCGGTTTCCGTCGTCGCGGCCACCGGCGCTTCCTTCAGCCAGGTCATCCGGCCAATGGTCTGCTGCGCGACGGCAGCCAGCTTCATGCCCATCATGTCCGCGTATTCGGGACCGGATTCCCGTCCGGGCGACAGGTTATTGACCTGGGTGATGTCGCCGCACGCGCCGAGCAGGAACACCACCGGAATATCGCCGTAACGGGCTTGCAAGTGCTTGCGGAGATAGCCCGGATAGTCGGGCGAGAAGAGGTCGCCGCCCACCACCGTTGAATGACAGGCGAAATTGACGACGATGCCGGTGATCTTGCCCTTGGGATCGCGCGCCGCCAGCACGCCCACGTCGGGGTCGATCGGCCCGGCGGGCCGTACGATCTCCGCATGGTGCGGGGTGCCGGGTTTGCCCGGATGCGTGATCTCCCGGCCGTTGCGCATCAGGAAGCGGCGGTTGAAGGAGATGCTGTCTTCCTTGCCGACGCCGACGCCGATCTCCGCCGCATGCAGCGAATGCCAGGCCGAGAACACCGCCGAGTGGATGCCCTTGGCCAGCTTGTCGAGATACTCGGCATTCTCCTCGCGCCCCGGGCCTTCCCCCGCCGGCCCGCCGGAGTGCGTGTGACTGGCCCCGACCAGGACGTTTTCGCCGGGAATCTTGGTATCTTTCTGAATCAGGCGGCGGGCGTTCAGCACGGTGTTCTTGCCGATGACCAACGTATCGGCGCCGACCAGGGCCGCGGCGGTGGTGCCGTCGTAGACCACGCAGGCCACGGCCCAGCACTTGTCGCGCACGCCCTTGCCGGGCTTCGGGATGAACCCAC
>JAGVLI010000764.1 GCA_020054355.1 Planctomycetales bacterium
ACGTGTAAGTCAAACACGTCGGGCTGACGCCGCGACGCTCGCCTGAACAACTTTCGAGGAGTATCGTCGATGCGAAGCAAGTTTGCCCTGGTCCCGCTCCTGCTGATTTCGCTGGCACTGCTGCTGGCCGTGTCGTCGCCCACCACGGCCCAGAAGGAGAAGGCCATTCCGCACGGGCAGGACCGGCCGCCCGGCCCGGCGCTGCCTCCGGCCGAGGCGCTCAAGAAGATGACGGTGCCCGAAGGTTTTTCCGTTGAACTGGTCGCCAGCGAGCCGGACATCGTCAACCCGGTGGCCATGACCATCGACGAGCGCGGCCGATTCTGGATCACCGAAAGCCTGGAGTATCCGCGCCGGTCGGCTGGCGTCGGCAAGGACCGGCTCAAGGTGCTGGAAGACACCGATGGCGACGGCAAGCTCGACAAGGTCACGATCTTCGCCGAGGGGCTGAACATTCCCTCGGGCGTGGCCGTCGGCGCGGGCGGCGTCTGGGTGGCCAACGCGCCCGACATCCTCTTCTACAAGATCGGCGCGGACGGCAAGGCCGAGGGCAAGCCCGAAGTGGTCGTCACCGGCTTCGGCCGGGCCGACACCCACGAACTGCCGAACTCCCTGACCTGGGGGCCGGACGGCTGGCTCTACGGCCTCAACGGCGTGTTCAATCCCAGCGTGGTCAAGAGCAACAACGGCAAGGAATACCGCTTCACGTGCGCGCTGTTCCGCATTCACCCGAAGACGCGAGAGTTCCAGCTGTTCGCCGAGGGCACCAGCAATCCGTGGGGCGTGGCCTGGGACGCCGAGGGGAGCGCTTTCCTCAGCGCTTGCGTGATCGACCACCTCTGGCACCTGGTCGAAACCGGCTACTACCATCGCCAGGGCGGGGCCTATCCGCCCTTCACCTGGAAGCTCGGTTCCATCGTCAAGCACAAGCACCAGAAGGCGGCGTACTGCGGCATCCACTACTTCGACAGTGATGCGTACCCAGCGGAATACCGCGACAAGCTCTACATGGGCAACATTCACGGCAACTGCATCAACTGCGACGAATTGACGCGCGACGGCTCGACCTACTTCGGCAAGCTGCGGCCGGACTTCCT
Source organism: Planctomycetales bacterium (assembly GCA_020054355.1). Lineage (GTDB taxonomy): Bacteria > Planctomycetota > Planctomycetia > Gemmatales > Gemmataceae > JAGVLI01. The sequence continues at coordinate 1,098 of JAGVLI010000764.1, forward strand.
GTCGGCCAACGACTCCTGGTTCATGCCGGTGGTGCAGAAGACCGGGCCGGACGGCTGCTTGTACGTCCTCGACTGGTACGACCGCTACCACTGCTACCAGGACGCGAACCGCGATCCGGCAGGCATCGATCGGCTGCACGGCCGGCTCTATCGCGTGCGCTACAAGGACACGCCGCGCGCGCCGAAGTTCGACCTGGCCAAGGAAACCGATGACCAGCTGATCCAGCGCTTGCACAGCCCGAACGTCTACTTCCGCGACCTGGCGCAACGGCTGCTCTGGGAGCGCAACCACGCCGCGACGAACCTCAAGCTGCAGCAGCTCGTGCTGAACGAGCAGGCGCCGCGCAAGACCCGGCTGCACGCAATCTGGGCGCTGATCGGCACGGGTTCGCTGGAACCCACTTTCCACAAGCAGTTGCTGGCTCACAAGGATGCGGGCTTCCGGGCCTGGGGCGTGCGGGCGGCGGGCAACTTCGGCAAGGTTGACCCGGCCATCAGCGAAAAGATTGTCAGCCTGGCGATGGACCCGTCTCCCGATGTGCAATTGCAGGTGGCCATCGCCGCCCGCAAGCTCGACGGCCTGGAGCCAGCCCCGCTGCTGGCGAAAGTGCTGGTGTCGTGCGGCGACGACAAGGTGATTCCGAATATCGTCTGGCAGAACCTGCATCCGCTGCTCGAGGAGCGCGGTGAGCAGTTCCTGAAGCTGGTGGAGCAGTCCGATCCGAAGACCGCGGCGAACCTGACGGCCCTGATGCCGCGCGTCATCGACCGGGTGCTGGCGGCCAAGCAAGCCGACCCTGCCGTGGTCGTCGCCCTCTTCGCCGTGCTGGCGGACGGCAAACATGCCAACGCGAAAGCAGCCCAGCAATGCCTGGCCACACTGGCCAGCAAGGTGCAGAGCGGTGAGCTGCAAGGCCCAACGCTGACCGGATTGCGCGACAAACTGCAACCCATCGTGAAAGGCCTGTCCGCCAAGCCGGACCATCCGCTCTGCCTGGATGCCGCCTGCCTGGCGGCGACGCTGAAAGACTCGTCGGCCTTCCCGATGGTCCGCCAGGCGTTCGCCGCCAAGGAAAGGACGGAAGCCGATCGCCTGCGCGCCCTCGACGCGCTGATCGCCGGCGGCGACACCGATTTGCTCGAATCGCTGCGGAGTTTCCTGGGAGATGCGAAAGCCAGCACGCCCGCCTTCCGGGGCCTAGTGCTCGGTTCGCTCGGCAAGCTCGACCATCCGCAGCTGGCGGTGGTCGTGCTCGACCATTATCCGAGGATGGAAGCGGAACTGCAGCCCAAGGCGATTGAACTGCTGACTCAGCGCACACCGTGGAGCAAAGCCCTGCTGCACGCGGTCGGCCAGAAGAAGATTTCGCCGAACGCGCTCAACGTCAACCAGATTCGCAAGCTGCTGACCTCGAAGGACGAGGAACTCATCAAGCAGGTGAAAGCCACCTGGGGCACGCTGCGCGAGGACCGCAACCCCGAACGGGAGAAAGTGGTTGCCGAGATGCGCGACCATCTGAAGAAAGTGCCCGGCGATCCGCTCAAGGGCATCGCAGTCTTCAAGAACGTCTGCGCCCAGTGCCACAAGCTGCACGGCGAGGGCGTCGAGGTCGGCCCGGACATTACCCTGAACGGCCGCAACGACTTCGAGCAGCTGCTGTCGAACGTCTTCGATCCGAGCCTGGTGATCGGCATCGCCTATCAGGCGACGACGGTGCTGACCAAGAAAGGGCAAGTCGTCACCGGCCTGGTGGTCGAGGACAACGAGCAGCGGGTGGTGCTGAAGACGCAGGGCGGCAAGCTGGAGACGGTGGCGCGCGGCGACATCGACGAGAAGTTCGTCGGCAAGCTGTCGATGATGCCGGAGAATCTGGAGAAACAGCTGAAGCCGCAGGAGATCGCCGACCTGTTCGCGTTCATCTGTCTGGACAAGCCGCCGACCGATCCGACGGCGAAGCGGATTCCGGGGACGCCGAATCCGAAGTAAACGTTCTTGGTAACCGTTCACCCGACTTTGGGCAAACTGGCGCAGCTGTAGCGGGTTGCGCCTGCTAGCATAAAGGTATGCAAGTGCCTTCATGCCTTGGCTGCCGCGAGCGGGATGCCCGCATCCGTCCTGGTCAAAAACCTCGACGGGTGTAAAACGGCCGGGTGGCACGTCCCTCGGTACTCCGAGGGCGTGCGAGAGACGTGCCACTGCCGTGAGTGAAGTCATTGCGAAGTTGGGCACGCCCTCGGAGTACCGAGGGACGTGCCACTCGGCCGACGTGAAACCGGCCGCATCGGGCACCAAGAATGACGAATGGGCAACCGAGAATCGAGAACCGAGAATGGCAGAGACACGATGACGAATAGGAAACCGCGAGCCGAAATTCAACAACCAGAGCGCATCTTTTCTTTCATTCTCGGTTCTCGATTCTCGGTTGTCCATTCGTCATTTTTCTTCGGCGGGTGGCACGTCCCTCGCTACTCCGAGGGCGTGCTGAACCCCCGTAATTACCTCACCCCCGACCAGTGGCCCGTCCCGCGCACGTTTTCGGATTACCGAGGGACGTGCCACCCTCCGCGATTGGGGCGGCCAGCCGCGGGCACGAAAAAAGCCCACGGATGAACCCGTGGGCCTGTAGGTGCGGGCTGTGGCGGGCGGGAGCAGCTCAGTTGTCGCCCGCCTTCTTCTTCTTGAATTCCTCGAACTTCTTCTTCAGCTCTTCCGGGTTGATGTTCTTGTTCTTGAGCAACTCCTGGAGCTTCTGACGAATCTCTTCGGGATTGCCGCCGTTGGCCTTGAGGTCCTGGAGCTTCTTCTTGAGCTCCTCGGGGTTGAACTTGCCCGCGCCGGGCTTTCCTTTGCCTTTGCCCTGGAAGCCGCCGCCAAAACCCTTGAACTCCTCGGCCGACAGCGCGCCGTCCTTGTTGGCGTCGAGGCGGTCGAACATGCCCTGGCCGACCTTGTCGGCCTTGTCGGCGCCGATCTTGTCCTTGAGGGCGTCGCCGAACTTGGCGAACTCTTCCTTGGTCACTTTGCCGTCGCCGTTGGCGTCGAGCTTCTTGAAAATGGCTGCCGGATCGCGTTGCTTCTCGGCTTGCTCGTCGGCAGCGCCGGCGTCGCTGCCCGCGAAGATACACAAACCCACCAGCGCCATGCCCGCGATCCAGCGTTTCATGATGAACTCCTGCTGACTGGTTTCGAGCGATCGAGCGACCTGCTGAGGTACAAACCCCGATCCGGGCCGCGCGGGCCGGTCAATTATTTGTCGCGTTCCCGCGAGAACGCCTTTTCCTTGGCCCGCATCCTGCCGAGCCGGGCCGCCACGTCTTCGGGCACTTCTTCCAGGGCCTTCTCGAACTCGCGGTAGGCCTGCTTGAAATCGCCCTTGTTCAGCGCGGCTTGGCCGTTCTGCATATACATCAGGTAGGCTGCTTGCTTGCGGGCCAATTCGGCCTTGGGTTCGTTGGGGACCAGTTCCAGGGCTTTCTCAAAGGCTTCCTTGGCTTCCTGGTACTTGAACTTCTGGCCGGCGGTCCGGCCCGCCTGCATGGCCTTGTCGTACTGCTGCTTGACGGTCAGCTGCGGCCCGGTGCCCGGCGTCGGCTGGCGCTCGCCGAGGTTGATTTCATCCTTGGCCAGCGTGGCTTCAATGGACTTGATGCGCTTGTCCACATTGCCCTTGACGGTGCCGCTGGCCGTGGTGGCGGCTTGCTCGTACCACTCCTTGGCCCGGAGATAAAGGTTTTTCTTGGCCGGCACGATCTTCTCCGCTTCAGCCAGCTTGAAGTACTCGTCGGCCAGCTCGGCTTGCGGGCCGGGTTCGGCCGGCTTGGCCAGGTCTTTCTCCGCCAGCGGCTTCAGCTTGGCGTCGTTGCTCTGCGCCAAGAGCGGCAGGCCCTGGTTCCAGGAACCCCGATACAGGGCGAGGAACCGGCCCCAGCGGGCGCTGGCGGCGGCGTCCTCGGCGTCCTTCAGGAGCACGTCCGCGGCGGGCTTGGCGGCCGTGTATTCCTTCTGGATTTCCTGCACTTCCTTCACTTTCGTGGACAGCTGGCTGTAGACGGTCGAGATGTTCGCCTTGCCGGCCCCCGTGCGGGCGGCGTTGAGCATCCGCACCGCCCGGTCGTACTGATCCTCTTCCATCGCGGTGGCGGCCAGGTCCAGGGCATTCTCGATCACCGGCTTCATGGCGGTCGCGATGCCGTGGGCCTTGACCGCCCTTTCCAGGGTGTCCGCCTTCAGATCGTAAACGTTGGCGTCGTAGAACTTGGCCGCCTCGTCCATCGAGCGCATGGCCGTGTCCAGGTCCACGGCATTGACGGCCTGGTCGCGTGCCAGGCTGTAGAGGACGTATTTCTTCGTCAGGTCGTCCTTGGTCTGAGCCGCTTCCACCAGCAGCTTGCCCGCGAACTCGGCCATTTCGGGCTGCTTCCGCTTGGCGAAGTCCGCCTGATATTGGGCGCGGAGCGCCTTTTCCATGTCCGCCTGCTGGGCAGGGGTCGGGACGGCGGGCTTCTTGGCCGGTTCGGGCTTCGGCTCCGGTTCGGGCTTCGGCTCGACCTTCGGCTCGACCTTGGGTTCGATTTTCAATTCGACTTTCGGCTCGACCTTGGGTTCGACCTTGGGTTCGGTCTTCGGCTCCGGTTCGGTCTTCGGCTCCGGTTCGACCTTGGGTTCGGTAGCCACGGGCAGCTTCGGCGGGGTCTTGCCGGCATCCGCGACCTGGG
>JAGVLI010001110.1 GCA_020054355.1 Planctomycetales bacterium
CCCGCGAGCTGAGCAGCGGCCGCTATGCCGGCTGCAACGTGGTTTGCGCCGATGCCGGCAGCCTCTATGTCTTGCAAGCCGCCGACTGGCTGCGCGTGCGGATGCTGCCGCCGGGCATCCACGTCCTGACCGCGCACGACGTCAACGACGAGAGCGACCGCCGGCTCGGCCATGCCCTCTGGTGGTTGCACCAACGGCCCTACGACACGGCCGAGGACTGCATCGTCGCCCTGAAGCAGCTCTGCGCCCAGCCGGGTAATCCCGATCCGCCCATGTGCCTGCGCGGCACGGCAGGCGGCACGGTGTCCAGCAGCATCATCGCGCTGCGGCCGTCGGGCGAACCAGGCAGCTATCTCCACGCGCAAGGACCGCCGGATGTGACGCCCTACCAGGATTATTCCCACTTGCTCCAGGAACTGCCGGCCGCGGCGTCGCCAGTCTCCGGTTGAACCCGATTATGTATCCGCACCGCATCCGCTTGCGCGGCCCCTGGGAGTGCGAACCGCTGACCGGCGAACCGCTGCCGCCGCCCTGCCGTGTAACCATGCCCTGCCGGTGGCGCGAAAGCGGCCTGGGAGAGTACGCGGGCCGGGTCCGCTGTCGGCGGCGCTTCGGGCTGCCGCGTCAAATCGATCCGCACGAACGCATCTGGCTGACCTTCGCCGGTATCGAGGGTGTCGCGGACTTCTCGCTGAATCGTCAACTCTTGGGCCAAGCAGTCCGTGGTCCGTATCCGCTCGAATACGAAATTACCGCGTTGCTGCAACCGCGCAATGAATTGATCGTCGAAGTGGCAGCGCCCGACGGCGACGGCGGCCTGTGGGGCGAAGTCGCCCTGGAAATCCGCGCCACGGCGTACCTGCGGAATGTGCGCTTGGCGAGTGAAGGGACCAAGTTATCGGTGACGGGGGAAGTGGTGGGCGTCGCCGAGCGGCCGCTGGATTTCTACGTCCTGGTGAACGGCGCCACGGTGCATTATTCCGCGATCGCGGCCAGCGAAGTCGGCCAGCCGTTCGCGGTCGTTGTGGAGGTGCCGGAGGGCTTGCCGCCGGGACCGGTGGAAGTGCGCGCGGAACTGGTGAACGGGGCCGTCGTCTGGTATGTCGTCAGCGAGTTGGCAAGTTTCGCTCGGTGAAGACTGCTAAACCGCGAGCGGTTTATTTCTCCCCGGTCTTGCCTTCCTCGCCGAGCACGTCTTCCAGGCTGCGGATGGTTTCCTCGACGCCTTCCAGGTTGGGATTGATGCGCAGGGCCTGCCGAAAGGCCCGCAGGGCGGCGCGCGGCTTGCGCATCCGGATGTAGCACTGGCCGATGCCTGCCTGGGCGCCGAAATGGCATGGGTTGAGCTTGAGCGCGGTCTCGCAGTCGGCGATCGAATCCTGGAAGCGCTCCGTCCGGAAATAGAGAATCGCGCGCTGGTTGTAGGCCTCGGCGAAGCTGGGCGCGTTCTTGAGCAGCGCTTCGTAGCCGGGGAGGGCCTTTTCCGGGTTGCGCAGCCGCACCAAGCGGTGCAACTCGCGGACGTTGGCCTCGGTTTCGGCGCGGAACCACATCGACCACAGGGCATCGCCGGCCAGCTGGCGCACCTGGCCGTCGCCATCGTGCAGACAGGCGGCCACGGCCTTGTTCGCGGTCATGGTGCCGACCAGACCCATCGCCAGCACCGCCGCCCGACGGCAATCCACGTTCGGATGGTTCAGCATCCGTGCGAGCGTGCCCTCGCTGTAGCGCGCTACCGCCAGCTTCTTGAAGTCTTCCAGCCCTTCCTGCAAGCGCACCGCCCAGGACTTGGGGGATTCGTTGGCACGGCGCTCGGGCAGTTTCTGATAGTATTCGACCAGCAGCGCGATCCGCACTTCAGCCCCCTTTCCGCCTCGTTCAGTCGGCAGTGGTCCACGGTCGGTCGTCAGGCGCGGTCCATTCAAGATGGGACGCGGCAAGAACCAGTATAGTTCCACCCGTTGGCACTGACCACTGGCAACTGACCACTAACGCCAAGCTCATCCGCTGGGGCCGCACCGGGAAGCCAGCATCATGAAAACCCGGCATGGGATCCCGCTCAGTGGCAGCGCCTGATTCGGCGGGATCAGAGTATTCGGAGTCGCTACGCGCCCGCTTCTACCGCGTACCCCTCAGCCCATTGATCCTGATCGACACGGTACTCATCGACGTGAAACCCATCCGGGGTTTCCGAGAAACCGGGCTGGCGGCTCAGGCGCGTCACGGCCGCGTCCGCTTTCTCACGCGACGAGTAGACGCCAATGAACTTCACATCCTCGACGCCGTCTTCCCGCGAATGCACGTGCTGAAGCACGAAAACGCTCGCCATGGCTGGCCTCCCGCTCGTCACTCGAACGCCCGGTCGCCCCACTTCTTGATCTTGTTGAACTCGCTACCCGGTCCGGTTGGGTAGTTTCCGGCGCCGTACTTATCGTCGAGCAACCGCTTGGCGAAGTCAGGTCCGTTCTCGGTCGTCAAGGGCCGTTCCCCCTCCGCCCAACTCGGTACGTCGTCGGCCGCTTCTTTTCCACTCAGCCCCGATTTCTTCTTCTTGTACATCGTGTACGCCGGTCACAGCGCCTGTGAGCCAATGACAGCGAAAATCATCGCAGCACACGGCGCCTGGGATCGCCCGCGGCCGAGCTTCCTTTATTTGCCGCCGGTTTTCGGACCTTCGACGGCTTCGGGGGCCGGCGTCTTTTCCTCGGCCGGCTTGGCCGCCACGCTGTTGGCTTTCTTCCAGGCAGCCACGTCCGCCTGCAGGACTTCCACGGCCTTGGCGAGTTGCGGATCGACGCCCTTGGCCAACTCGTCCGGGTGCGTCTCCACCAGCACGTCGGGCCGCACGCCTTCCTTCTCCATGTTCGCCCCGGTGCGGGTGAAGACGCCGGTGCGCGGCACCCGGAACGACGAGCCGTCGATCAGGCGGATGCTCGAGGTGCCGATGACGAAGCCGCCGGTCGGCTGGCCGACCAGCTTGCCCAGCCCCAGGGTCCGGAAGGCGTTGGGAAAGATCTCGGCGTCGCTGTAGGAGCGGTTGTTGATGAGCATCACCAGCGGCTTGGTCCACTTGCGGTCGTGGGAGCGCAGCACCAGCCCTTCGTTGCCGTTGCGCTGGCGGAAGTAGGTATGCTCCTTGGCGCCCAGGTAGTTCAGCACCTGGTCGTGCGTGAAGCCGCCGCCGTTGTAGCGCACGTCCAGGACGATGGCTTCCTTGTCGAAGTTGTCCGAGTAGAGGGCGCGGACGAACTTGTCCAGCCCGGCGTCGTCCATGCTGGGAATGTGGATGTAGCCGAGCTTGCCCTTGCTCAATTCGTCGACGCGCTTGAAGTTGTTCTCGACCCAGCGGTCGTACATCAGTTCCTGGACCGCCGTTCGGCCGACGCCGTTCACTTCCACGCGCCGGCGGGCCTTGGGGTCGCGCGGGTCGGCTTCGGCGCTGGCGACGACGTGCAGCACCACCGCCTCGCCGATCTTGTCGTTGAGCAGCTTGCTGGTGTCGATCAGATCGGTGATGGGCTGGCCGTCGATGGCGACGATGATCTCCCCCGCCTTCAGCGCCAGGCCGCGCCGGTCGGCCGGTCCGCGCTTCAGCACCTCGGCGATCTTCAGGCCGGGACCGCGATACGCTTCGTCGTAGATCAGCCCCAGGTCGGCCGTGCTCTCGTCGGGGAAGCTGGCAAAACCCGAAATGCCCAGGTGCGACGCATTCAGCTCGCCCAGCATCAGGCTGACCAGCGCGTACAGGTCTTCCTTGGTGGCGATGTGCTTGAGCAGCGGCCGGTACTTCTGGCGGATGGCGGTCCAGTCCGCGCCGTGGAACTTGCTGTCGTAGAAGTTGTCGGCCAGCGCCCGCCAGCTCTGCTCGAACATCTCGGCGAATTCCTCCTCGCGGCGGATGGTCATCTTCGCCTGGAAGGGAATCCGCGCGGGTTCGCCGGCGCCGAAGCCGACCCGGACCATGCGCAGCCCGCCGAGTCCGTCGCGGAAATAGACCAGGTCCGACAGCCGTTTCGACCAGCGGATTTGCGTGGGCCGTTGGTTGCCGGTGGTGATGCGCGTCAACTGGCTGCCGTTGGTGTTCGCCACCCACAGGTCGTCGCCGGAACTGGTCGAGCGGAAGGCGACCTTGGAGCCGTCCGGCGAAATGCTGCCTTCCTCGGCGGAGATGGGCGCGGCGGTCTCGACGCGCAGGTGAATGTCGTCCCAATCGATGTCGCTGGTGGCCGGCGCGCCGCTGACGGCGGGCCGCTGCAGCGAGAGGACCGTCATGCCGTTGCTGCGCCGCCGCTGGCTGATGAAACCCAGCTTGTGGCCGGTGCTGCTCCAGGTCACGTCGCCGTTGTAGGTCGCATGGCGGGTGACATTCTTGGCCTCGCCGCCGGCGGCCGGCACGATGTAGAGGTCGCTCGCGAACGAACCGTCCATCCGGGCGCAGACCAGCCATTTCGAGTCCGGCGACCAGTCGTAGTCGAAGACTTGCGTCTGGTTGACGATGGCCTTCGGTTCGCTGCCGTCGGGGTTCATGGTCCAGAGCCTGCCGCCGCGCAGGAAGGCGATCTTCTTGCCGTCCGGCGAAAAGCTGATGCCGATCTCGGCGTCCGGCGTGCTGGTCAGCGGCTTGACCTTGAACTTGTGCGCCTTGGTCAGCTCCGGATGTTCCGGATCGTCCGGCTCCAGCAGGTACATGTCCTCGTGGCCGCCGCGATCGGAGAGGAAGATGATGCTCTTGCCGTCCGGCGCCCAGGCGGCGCCGTGGTCGAAGGCGGGATGGTCGGTCAGCCGGGTGGCCTTGCCGCCGGCCAGCGGGATCAGGAACAGCTCGCCGTGGACCGCGAAGACCACATGCTTCTCATCGGGACTGACGGCGTATTCCGTCGCCCCGGTGGTGTAAGTGGTCTTGCGCTCGATGTTGCTCTTGTCGTCGGCGTGGACCTCGATGGCCAGCTTGCGGCTGGGCAGGCCGCTGCGGGTGGAGGTCAGCCAGATGTCCGGCCCGCATTCGTAGACGATCCATTCGCCGTTGCCGCTGATCCGCGCCTTGCGGACGCCTTCGTCCTTGTGGAAGGTGATCTGCCGGGGCTTGCCCGAGCCGTTGGCGTCCTGGGCGACGACGTTGGCCGGCGAGCCGAGCGCCTCGCTGACGTAGTAGATGGTCTTGCCGTCGGGGCTCCACATCGGCGAGTTGTCCTGCACCTCGGCGTTGGTCAGCCGGCGGTTGTTCGTGCCGTCGGCGCTGCAGACCCAGATGTCGTCGTTGGACGAGCCGCGATAGCCCTTGCGGTACCAGGTGCCGGGGCCGCGCACGTAGGCGATCTGGTCGCCCTTGGGGGACCAGGCGCCTTCCCGGCCCTCGCTGACGCTGACCCGCCGCGCCCGGCCGCCCTCGGCCGACACCGCGTAGATTTCCCAGGACAGCGGAAAGGACGTGCCGCGCGCCGAGGAGAACAACACCTGCTTGCCGTCGGGCGACCAGCCGTTGACGATGTCGGAGGCGGAGTCGTAGGTCAGGCGGCGCGGCCGGTCGCCTTCCAGCGTCATGACGAAGACGTCGTTGCCGCCGTGGCGGTTGGCCGTGAAGGCGATGGACCGGCCGTCCGGGCTGAAGACCGGCCCGAGATGATGGGCTTCGTGCTTGGTCAAGGCGCGGGCGACGCCGCCGATGGCCTCCACCACCCAGATGTCCCCCAGGTAGCTGAAGGCGACCAGCCGGCCGTCGGGAGAAATATCGGGCGTCCGGGCGCAGCGGATGGGTTCCTGAGCCAACGCGGCCGAAGCCGAGAACAGGACGACCATCACCGTCAGCTGAGCAGCAAGGAAGCGCTTCATAGGTGTGATCCCAAAGGGTGGGAGGATGCGGACTGGCCGACAAGGCCCCAGCTTCGGCCGGATGCAAGTGGGCCTATCAAAAGGACGGCCGATTCACGGTGTCTTAACTCGACCTGCATCCGATCTTTCAGATTAACGAACCGCGCCGGGAATTGCAAAGGGAAGACGGCGCCGACGGCCGCGCGTGTTACCAGCCGGTTACGAAGATGCCCGGCCGGCCGAGACGACGGAAGATGCCGAAACGGCCGGCCCTGTCGGTTCTAGCGGCGCGGCCATCGGCTGACGGACCGCCTGGCGGACGAACCGCCGTGGGTGGAAGCCGACCGTGCCCGCCTGAAGTCCAATTCCGTGTCGCGGCGAACGACTCCGCTCAGGTGCGGCATCCGGTTCGGCAACTACTTCTTGACTTTCGCCTGGCGCCGGACCTGCACCTGCTGCTTTGAGATGCCGTTACCGTGTTTTTCGTCGCGAAGATGCAGGTAACGATCGAGATGGGTTGCGATGTTCAACGGGTTATCGGCAATGTCACAGGCAACCTCGAATGGTTCGGAATGGTAAAAGAACTCCACTTCGGCAGTCGACATTCGTTCGATGGCGTTGCGAAGCTTCCCGGCTTTCCGTCGAAGCGCTTCTCGTTGCATTCCATGAAACTCACGAAGGCACTCTTCAACCACGGCCCAGAATTCGTCCTTCGTGTCGTCAGGCACAACGCTCGATGGACTCATACGACCTCCCGCGAGAGCCACGGTGTGGGCCTTTCTCAATAGACGAGATTTGCCGGCAGCATGATGGGGCGCTACCGATCGAATAGCCAGGCGGCTGCGCCGCGATCCGCCGCGGAGCGGCGGGCTACTATGTGCGGCTGCGCCGCGTCCCGCCGCGGAGCGGCGGGCTACTTGACCGATGCCAGCAGCCCTTGCAGTTCGTGAAAATCCACCGGCTTGGTCAGATGCACATCGAAGCCGGCGTCGCGCGAGTTGGATTTGTCGCCGTCCTGGCCGTAGCCCGTCAGGGCGATCAGGTAAGCGGACTGCAGCGCGGGGTCCTTCCGAAAGGTGCGGGCCACGGCATAGCCATCCATGCCTCCGGGCAAGCCGATGTCGCACAGCACCACCTGGGGCGCGAAGCCCCGGGCGGCTTCCACGCCGCTCGGCCCGGAAAAAGCTACCTGGACCTGATGCCCCGCCAGGCGCAGCAGCATTTCCATGCTGGCGGCGGCGTCCTGGTTGTCCTCGATGACCAGGACGCGGTGCGAGGAAGCGGTCGCGGCCGGCGGCGCCGTCTCGGTCTTCGGCCCTTGCGGCACGTTCTCCGGCAACGGCAGCCGGATGGC
>JAGVLI010000395.1 GCA_020054355.1 Planctomycetales bacterium
CCGCCGCGATCCCGCCATCACCGCCGCCCTTGCCGCGCTGGATCAGGACCAGGAGGATCAAGAACAGCCCCAGCAGCAGGACGACCAGGTTCAGCAGATGATTGCCCAGACCGGGGCCGGTGGTTTCGGCGAGGAGAAACACGGCGGCTCCTTTATGGATTCGAGACCCGAGGGTATCCGGGGATTGTCGGTAAGCCGGTATTATAGGAAGGCGGTCCAGGCACGGGAAGGCCGATTACCCGCTGCCGGCATCGCACCCCGGTATAGGAAGCCCGGACAGAGATTTCTCGCCTTGGTGGAGTGTTACACAGACGGGTTGAGTGGTATGGCGCCGAGGGAGTGAAGCTCAATCAACTTTGCTCGGATTCGGTTCAAACAAGATTGCGGCACCATTCCACCGATACTGACTTCCGATATGCTCACCTTGGGTAGCCAAGTGCATAGTGCGGCTGATCGGTGTCGCAAACGCGTCAGTGCGGTGGGCCCCCAAGGAACGTCGACGTAGTGGTCGCTGGGGGACTCGGTCAATTCTTTCGTAATGGCAACCACGTACACGGTATCGTCTGCAAGAATGTTCGGCGACACGACGATGAGTGGGCGATTGTCCTTGGCGTTTCTTCCTTGAGGATCGAGCACCCTGCCGTAGACAATGCGGCCCGGAATGATCTGGGACACGCCAAAGGCTCCCTTGCCTGGAAAAGGAGGCGCGGCCGGACTACTCGAACCACTCGGGAGGTGGAGGGCAGCGCGCCGCTATCGCGGACATTTCGTCGTTCGTCAGTTCGAATTTCTCGGCTTCCGCTACCGCCTTCAATTCCGCAAGTTCGTCTTCCAGATTGAATGGCCTGAATTCTGGTCCGCAGTTTTCGAGGATTTCCTGATCGGACATCCCCATCAACTTCATCCAGGCCATCCGCGTGGCCAGCGCTTTCTCCTGTTCGGAAGGTTCGGGTGCCTCATTGCCCGCATCGTTGACAACCGCGCGCGGCACTTTGGGACCTGATGGCATGGCGTTGGTCGCTCCAATCGGGACGCGTGGCGGTTCGGGCAGGCACCTTCCCGCCGGAATCGAATTGGTACAGGGAGGTCGCAACGGCGGGGCCTTATCTGAATTCTACGCGGCAACTTGGGCGACGAGGCACTTGACCACCAGTTTTCTGAATAGGGTCCGGCGGGTTAACCCGCCGGACCCTATTCAGAAAGGCCATTTTTGTCAATAGTAGTTTCAGCGGCTTCACATCGCAGGGCATTTTGAGTTAGGAAGCCCGGACCGCGAAATCTCGCTCCGGGGGCGGCGCCCGCGAAGCCGCGAGCGGCGAACCGTGCAGGTCTTCATTGCTTCATTTATCCGCCCTGCCTTGCTTCCCACTCTTGCCGTGGCATAATGGATACTGCGCGGTGGTCGCCGCGCGAGGTTGTCCGCCAAGCGCGCTCGCCAAGCCGATTTAACCTGGATCAGGCCATGCCCGTGCAGTGAGTGCTTAGCCGCCAGCGGTGCCCGCCAGCCCGCCGTAGCTCAGGAGTACGACGTTCGATGACTTCCCGCGCAGTCCACTGGCACGAAGGCATGTTCCTGCGGCCGCACCACTTCCAGGCCATGCACCGCTATCAGATCCAGCAGCTGCACTGGAACCAGCAGTGGACGCAGCACTACAACTGGGGGCTGCGCTCCATCGACATCGACCGCGACGCGCTGTCGAACTTCCGCTTCGTGGTCGGGGGCCTGCGCGCCCGGCTGCGCGACGGCACCGTGGTGTCCATCCCCGAGGACGGCGTGCTGCCGCCCCTGGAACTCAAGCCCGCCTTCGAGAAGAGCAATAACGTCACCATCTTCCTGGCCGTGCCCGTCCTCAACCTCGGCAAGGCCAATGCCGCCGACAACGGCCAGGCCGAAGGCGCCCGCTACAAGCTCGACACCCAGGAACTGGAGGACGAGAACACCGGCGTCAACCCGCAGCCGCTGGCGGTCCGGCTGCTCAACCTCAAATTGCTCTTCGCCTCGGCGGACCATACCGGCTTCGAGGTGCTGCCCATCGCCCAGGTGACGAAGTCGCTGCGCGCCGAGGCCACCCCCGAAATCAACAAGGCCTACATTCCGCCGGTGGTGGCCGACGACGCCTGGCGGCCGCTGGAAGACGACATCCTGCACGCCATCTGCGACCGCGTCGGCAAGAAGATCGAGGTGCTGTCCTCGCAGGTGACCTCGCGCGGCATCACCTTCGACAGCCACAACCAGGGCGATTCCCTGATCTTCGCCCAGCTGCGCGAGCTGAACGAGGCCTACGCCCTGTTGCAGGTGATGGCCTACGCCCAGGGCGTGCATCCGCTGACTTCGTACCTGGAGCTGTGCCGGCTGGTGGGGTCGCTGTCGATCTTCGACGCCGCCCGCCGGACCCCGGACTTGCCGCGCTACGACCACGACGACCTCGGCGGCTGCTTCTGGCGCGTCAAGCAGCTGATCGACGCCTTGCTCGACAACCTGATGGAGCCGGAATACCGCGAACGGCCGTTCATCGGCGCCGGGCTGCGGATGCAGGTAGCGCTGGAATCGGCGTGGATCGAAAACTGGCACATGTTCATCGGCGTGCTCAGCTCGCTCAACCCGGAAGAGACCATCCGCCTGCTCACGCATCCGGGGATGCTCGACATGAAGATCGGCAGCTCGGATCGGGTCGATACCATCTTCCGCATGGGCCAGGCGGGGCTGCGCTTCGAGCACGCGCCCCGGCCGCCGCGCGCCTTGCCGGCCCTGCCCAACCTGATTTACTTCCAGGTCAGCCGCGACTCGAACCAGCTCGAATGGCAGAACATGCAGAAATCGCTGACCCTGGCGATTCGGTTGAACGAGAACCGCATCGTCGGTAACATCCAGGGGCAGCGCATCCTGACCATCAAGATCGCCCAGCAGACCTCGACGCTGCAGTTCACGCTGTACGTGGTGCCGCAGACATGATGGGTCGCGACTCTCCGGGGAATGAAATTGCAAATTGCAAATTGGCCATTGAAAATTGCAAATTGAGAGTGCGAGAGAGTTACTCGATCCGTTGCATTTGGGATTCTTCAATTTGCAATTTTCAATGGCCAATTTGCAATTTGCAATTTCGCGCTTCGCCGAATCGTGCCGACGAGTAAGCAACCATGCAGGAAGAAATCGCCAGCCTGGTCTATCCCATCCTGAGCTACGGCTTGCAGCTGAAGGAACGGCTGGACGCGGGCGAGCCGCTGTCCTTGTCGGAAGCGCAATCGACCATCAAGGGGATGCTGCTGACCGAGACCGAGGCGCGCCGCTGGGTCGATTTCGGCGGCGAGGGACTGAATTCGAGCCTGAGCTTCAACCTGACCGCGCCGACGCCGGAGGGGCCGCGCGGCGGCCGGTTCCTGGGCGTCCGCTACGCGCTGGCTTGCTGGCTGGACGAGCTGTTCATTCTCGATTCGCCCTGGTCTTCCGACTGGAACGAACGGAAGCTCGAAGCCGCCCTGTACGGCACCAACGACCGCGCCTGGAAGTTCTGGGAGCAGGCGCAGCAGGCGGAGAAACGGCCGACGCGCGACGCCCTGGAAGCCTACTTCCTCTGCGTGATGCTCGGTTTTCGCGGCGAGTACCTCGAGGAGCCGACGAAGCTGGACAACTGGATCGCGGCGGCGCGGGCGCACATCAGCCGGGGC
>JAGVLI010000080.1 GCA_020054355.1 Planctomycetales bacterium
CTCTGGTTGGTCATTCCGACGGAGCCTGCCGCCGACACGCGCAGGCCAGCGGTGGTGGAGTCGAAACCGCTGCCACCGCCGCCGCCGGACAGCGTGGAAGCCACCGTGCCCGAAGCGCGGGAATATCGGCTGGTGTACGACCTGAACCTGGCGCGGCTGGCGCGGGATATCGTCTACGACGACGACCGCAGCGCGAAGATCGCGCAGCCGTTCGACCGCATCGCCTATTTCATCGAATTGCGGCGCAACGAGGGCGAGCCGCAGTATCTGTACGTCTCGATGACCGCGTTCACGACGGACGTCAAGAAGATCGGCGTGCCCACGTTCGCTTCCGGCGCGAGCTTTCAAACGAACGTCGCGAGCATGAACGTCTATTCGAACGTCGCCGGCATCGTCACGGGCACGGGCATCGCCACCGGCAACATCGAATTCTGGCCAAATAACTACGGCGCGAGCAACGCCAAGAACGTGCCCAACGCGGATCCCGGGAAATACGACTTCGGAGACTTCATGGCCGTCAGCCCGCAGGACGGTCACGGTTCGATGCAGGTCCACAACCACGCAGCCAAGCAGACGCTGTTCGCGATCAATCAGTGGAAATCGGGCGCCAAGGCGGAAATTGGCATCGGCAACAATCCCACCGGCAATCCGGATTGGACGTTCACGAGGAACGCCGACACCTATCGCACGAAGCGGCTGCGCGTGCTGGTGCGGTGCAAGTAGAGTGAAAACAACAGCAGCCCACGTGCCGCATCGCGGCACGTGGGCTGCTGTTGTTTCTTTTGAATCCCTCGTCAATCCATCCACACGACCTCGATTGGATCGAGTGGGGAGCCATCAATCTGCATCGTGCAGCGCACCCAAGCGGTGCGTTGCCTGCTCAGTTCGTCTTCGAGTATAACGTGGAAGACCGCCTGGCCTTTCCTGGTCGTCCAGGTAAATGGTCCGCGAAGCAACGCCCGGAATTGCAGGCTGATGACGCGGTGGCCTTCGTGCTGGACCCAGTACTCAAACACTTCGTCGGGCATCCGAGCGTGTCGCCGCTGATGCAGCAGGCTGGCCAGCAGGGCGACGAACAGCACGAATGGGACGAGGAACGCTTGCCAGAAAGCGGGATCGTTCATGGCAATCCCCAACGGCACCCGCCGCTCAAACGCCGGCGCGGGCCGTGCCGCACGCGAACTGATCCGCCCACCAACGGATGTCCGGATTCAACTTCACCTCCGCCCAGACATCCTCGATGAATTCCAGCAACTCGCCCTGATCGAAAGACACGCCGCGGTTGCGCAGTTCGTTCTTCAGCGCTTCGGCGAAATTCAGGTCACTCACGTTGAAACTCCGTTGATGGTGGGCGGCGCGATGCATGGAACAATCAGTCCCCTCCAAACTATGCGGCGGACGGCTGGACTGCAAGGAAGTATCCGGCACGCAGCCCGAAAGGAGACTTCCGAGCCGCGCACGCAGTAAGCGGGACTTGCGAGCCGCGCACGCAGTAAGCGGGGCGGCCGACCGCTTACTGCGTGCGCGGCTCGGCGAATGTCTCCATGCGGCGCCCTTATTCGGGCACGACGGTAATCATCATTTTCTTTTCGTCGCGCAGCACGGTCAGCGGCACCTTGTCGCCCTTCTTGTAGTTGGCCATCAGCACCATGTAGGTCTGCAAGTCCTTGGCGGGCTTCTCGCCGACCGCGATGATGAGGTCGCCTTCCTTCAGGCCGGCCTTCTGCGCCGGGCCGCCCTCCACCACGCCGCCGAGCAGCACGCCTTCCTTATCGCTGCCGTAGTCGGGCCGGATGCCGATGCGCGGCCCCTGGACCGACGGCGACTTGGCGCTGGGCACGAAGACGTATTCCGGCCGCTGGGCCACGGTGCCGAGATGGGTCGTCAGGTCCGCGACCAGGTCGGCGATCTTGCGCATACCGGCGACATTGATCTTGTCGGCGGTGTCGCTCGGCCGGTGATAGTCCGGATGGTCGCCGGTGAAGAAGAAGAACACCGGAATCTTGCGCTGATAGAACGAAGCGTGGTCGCTCGGCCCCATGCCGCCGGGCACCTTCTGCATCTGGAAATTATAATTCTCGTTGAGCGATTCGATGAGGCTGTCAAAACCCTTGGCGGTGCCGGTGCCGTAAACGATCAGCTTGTCTTTCTTGGTCTTGTCGTCGGCGCGGAGCCGGCCGACCATGTCGAGATTGACCATCGCGGCGGTGTCGGCCAGCGGGATCAGCGGGTTGCGGCAATAGTGGTCGGAACCGAGCAAGCCGCGCTCCTCGCCGCTGAAGGCCATGAACACCAGCCGTCGGCCTTCCCGGTTCTTCTGGCCGGCAAAGCGCCGGGCCAGTTCCAGCAGCGTCGTGGTGCCCGAACCGTTGTCGTCCGCGCCGTGATGGATGGCCGGCTGCTTCAGCCCCTTGGCCAGGCTGCCGAAGCCGCCGAAGCCCAGGTGATCGTAATGAGCGCCGATGACGACCGTTTCCTGGGCGAGCGGTCCCTTGCCTTCCAGCACGCCGATGACGTTCTTGACGTTCAACGTCTGGCGCTTGATGCTGATCTCCATCGACGCGGCCGCGTCCTTCAGCAAGGTGCTTTGCGGCTTGCCTTCCTTGTCGATGGCCTTCTCGAGGTCTTCCAGCTTCTTGTTCAACGTCGCTTGCAACAGGGCATCGACCACCGAGCGCTTGACGTGGAGCGCGGGGACTTTCGCGGAGGTCGGGCTGGTCGCCGTGTAGGCGAAGTCCATCAGCGGATCGTCGTTCTTGGCGGTGTCCTGGTCGTTGACGATGATGAGCGCCGCCGCCTTGTGCAGTTCGGCGTTCGCGATCTTGGTCTGCAAGCTCTGATAAGCCGTGAGTTTGTCGCCGTCGATCTTGGCGTTCTGGAAGCTGGGCGACTTGCGAATGACGAGCACCACCTTGCCCGCCACGTCAATGCCCTTGAAATCGTCGTAGTCCGCTTCCTTGATGGCCACGCCATAGCCGGCGAAGACGATCGGCGTCTTGGTCAGTTTGCCCGCGCCGGACATGCCCAGCGGCCGGAAAGTCTTGTTGATTTCCAGGTCGGTTTCCTGGTTCTGCGGCCCCAGCAGCCGGACGGCGTTCGGTTCCTCCAGCTTGGCCGCGCCGCCCTTGATGGTGAAGTGCTGGAAGTAGTCCTTCAAGCCGGGAGCGTGCTTCAGGCCGACTTTCTCGAACTCGGCGGCGATGTAGGCGGCCGCCTTGTTGATGCCCTGGGTCTCGACGCCCCGGCCCTCGCACTCGGGCGACGCCAGGAAGGTGACGTCCTTGCGGAGGCGCGCCTCGATCGCGTCTTCCTCGGCCGCCCAGCTGGAAACGCCAGCCAGCAGTAGCATGACGCCCAGGCAGGAAACCGCCCTCCGGCTTCCGTCAAGTGAATGCAGCATGGACATGAGATCGTCCTCGGAGTCAGCAGGCAAAACTGGCAGGAAACAGTGCCGAAGCAGGAACCTTGCGGATACAGACGAACGAGAGGATTCTACCAAACCCGGCTGCCGTCCGCATCGGGCAATCGGTCGGATTCGCGAGCCGGGCGCTGTCCGAGGAATCGGCAGGTCCTCCGGGGACCGCGCGCCGGCCGGCGCTGCCGGGCTTGACTCATCGCACCCCGATATGCCAAGCTCGTAGCAGAGTCGTCTCATCTCATCTCATGCACAGGCGGTTTTCCTCCGCCCAACCGGACAGGGTGCGCTCCGCCGCTCGCGGCGGGCTGCTGGCTCACGGACGGGGCCAACTTGTTTCACGGACCGGGCGCCACCCCGACCCACCCTGTCCGCCAACTCTCCCCCTGGCGGACAGGGTGTTTTTATTGGGGTTTTATACCCTGTCCGCCAAACCAACCGACCGAAGCGAAGTGGCCTTGTATCATCGCACCACGGTTTGGCACAATCGCGCCGGGCCGCTGACCCTCGACGGCCAGCGATGCGCTCTGCATGTCAGCTGGCTTGCGCGAAGAACAAGCCCACCGCCTGCTGCTCTTCGGTCAGCGGCGCGCCGGGACTGTCCGGCGGCGGCACGATTTCCTGGATCAGCGGCGCCGAGATGCTGCCCAGGAAGTTGAAATCGCCGCTGTATTCCATGACGATGGTGTGCGTACCCACC
>JAGVLI010000068.1 GCA_020054355.1 Planctomycetales bacterium
AGAAGATCACCCTCAAGCGCTCCTGGAAGCTGATGCTGACGGCCGACAAGCCGGTCTATCAGCCGGGGCAGCAGATGCACGTCCGTTCGCTGGCCCTGCGCCAGCCGGACCTCAAGCCGGTCGCTTCCCGCGAAGTCACCTTCTCGATCGTCGATCCCAAGGGCAATGTGATCTTCAAGCGCAAGGACTTGACCAGCAAGTTCGGCATTGCCGCCATCGACTGCCCGCTGGCCAGCGAGATCATCGAAGGGCCGTACACCATCGCCTGCCGGGTCGGCGATACGGAAAGCAAGCAGACCGTCGAGGTGAAGAAGTACGTGCTGCCGAAGTTTAAGGTGGAGGTAACTCCCGACCAGCGCTACTACCAGCCGGGCCAGAAGGTGCGCGGCAAGGTGCAGGCCGACTACTTCTTCGGGAAGCCCGTGGCGGACGCCGAAGTGCAGCTCCGCGTCCTGTCCGCGGGCGACCGCGAACTGAAGGAAGTGAAGCTCAAGACCGACGCCCAGGGCACCGCCGCCTTCGACTTCCCGTTGCCCGAACAGCTCACCGGCCGCTTGCAGGACGACGGCGACGCCCGCATCGTGCTGCAGGCCAACGTCACGGATAGCGCCAACCAGAAGCAGAGCCGCAGCGTGTCGCGGATCGTTACTGCTCAGCCGCTCAAGATCGAAGTGATTCCCGAAACCGGCGCGCTGGTGCAGGACATCCCGAATCGCGTTTACCTGTTCGTCAGCTATCCGGACGGCCAGCCGGCGGCCCAGGCGCGGGTGATGGTGTCCGACCGCGATCAGGAACTCGTCACCGGCAGTCTCGGCGTGGCCGCCTACGAGTTCACGCCGCGCAGCCCGTCCATGTCGCTGACCGTGAAGGCGAAGGACGCCAACGACAACGTCGGCCGGCGCACGGTGACGCTGGAATGCGGCCGGGGCAGCGACGATTTCATCGTCCGCACCGACAAGGCGGTCTACAACGGCGGCGAGACGATGCGCGTCTCGGTGCTGGGCGGCGGTGGCCAGCCCCTGTTCCTGGACTTCATCAAGGACGGCCAGACCGTGCTGACCGAAGTGGTGCCGGTGAAGCAAGGCACGGGCGAATACCAGTTCGACCTGCCGGCCGACCTGTTCGGCACCATCGAGATGGTCGCCTACCGCTACCACACGGCGGGCATTCCGGTCCGCAAGAGCCGGGTGCTCTACGTCCGCCAGGCGGAAGAGATCAAGATCGCCGCGACGATGGATCACCGGGAGTATCGGCCCGGCGTCCAGGCGAAATTGCGGCTCCAGCTGAGCGACAAGAACGGCAAGCCGACGCCCGGAGCCATCAGCCTGTCGGCGGTCGATGAAGCGGTCTTCGCCGTCCTCGACCAGATGCCCGGCATGGAGAAGGTCTTCTTCTCCCTGGAAAACAAGCTGCTGCAGCCGGTCTACAACCTCTATCCCTGGTCGCCCGATCTGACGGGCGGGCCGAACGACGGCAACCGCTCCCAGTTCGAGCAGGCGCTGTTCGCCCGCACCTGGCAGCGGCTGGACGATCAACCCAAGGAACTGAAGAAAATCCATTCGCTGCAAGGCACCAGCACGCCGCATAGCGATCGGCAGCTCGAAAAAGCGAAGCGGCGGGGCCTGGAATGGGTCAATACCGGTTGGCTGCTGTTCTTCGGCCTGCTGCTCGGCGCCGGCTGCGTGCATCTGTGCTTCGTCGTGCGGCCGGTGCAGCGCGTGCAGGATTGGGTCGCCGAATGGCAAGAGGAACGAGAGGCCTGGGCGGCGGCCCAGCAACCAGCGCCCGCGAAACGGGAATCTAGCGGAGGCTCGCCGATTCTCCCGATCGCGCTGGTCGTCGGCTTGGGGATTTTGTTCGTGCTGTCTTCGGTGCAAATGCTGGGCAAGAATTCGTCCGCTTTCTTCCAGACGGTCGGCCAGAGTATCTCTGGCGGCGGATGGGTTGCCAGTGCGGACGTGCGTGCTGCTCGCGACGTGACCATGCTTGAGGAACGGACAGCCGGGCTGCGTCCTGTGGAACTCAAGGCGGAGCCGCCCAAGGAAAAACTTACGCCAACGTCGGACCCTGCGGCAGGTACTGGGAATGGAGATACCCAACCCGCCGCGCAGCCGGTGCGTATCCGCGAATTCTTCCCCGAAACCCTGCTCTGGAAACCCGAAGTCATCACCGACGACCAGGGCCGGGCGAGCGTCAACATCGAGCTGGCGGATTCCATCACCACCTGGCGGCTCTCCGCTGCGGCGGTCACAGCCGACGGCAAACTCGGCGCTGCGTCCGAGCCGATCAAGGTCTTCCAGCCGTTCTTCGTGGACCTGAACCTGCCGATCAGCCTGACGCGCGGCGACGAAGTGACGGTGCCGGCGGTGGTCTACAACTACCTCTCGAAGCCGCAAACCGTGACGCTCGACCTGCAGGCCGAGGGCTGGTTCGCGCTGCTCAACGGCGAATCGGCCACGCGGGAAGTGGAACTGAAGCCCAACGAGCAGAAGGAAGTCCGCTTCACCCTCAAGGCCAACAAGGTCGGTTTCAACTCGCTCACGGTCAAGGCCAACGCCGGCCAGGTGGGCGACGCCATCAAGCGGGTCATCGAGATCGTGCCGGACGGCCAGCGGGTCGAGCGCGTCGTCAACGGCTCGCTGCTTCGCGCCGTCGATCTGAACCTGACGGTGCCGCCGGAAGCCATCGAGGGCAGCCCCAAGCTGTTCCTGAAAATTTACCCGTCGAACTTCAGCCAGCTGGTCGAAGGCATCGACAATATCTTCCGGATGCCGTCGGGCTGCTTCGAGCAGACTTCTTCCACGACCTATCCGAATATCCTGGCGCTCGATTACCTCCGGCGCACCGGCAAGGCCGCTCCCGAGGTCGAGAAGAAAGCCCGGCAGTACATCCACCTGGGCTATCAACGGCTGCTCGGCTTCGAGGTGCAGGGCGGCGGCTTCGACTGGTACGGCCGGCCGCCGGCCAACCGCACCCTGACCGCTTACGGCCTGATGGAGTTCGTCGATATGGCCAAGGTCCATGAAGTGGACCCGAACCTGATTTCGCGCACCCGGCAATGGCTGCTCGACCAGCAGCGGCCCGACGGTTCCTGGCCGGCCGACCAGGCCGTGCGCCTGGCCGGTAACGTGCAACACGGCAACGACGCGGATTACGCCACCACGGCTTATATCGGCTGGGCGGTCTTCGACGGCCAGCCCGCCGACGGCGACCGTGCCAGCGCGGTCCGGCAGTACCTGCTCAGCCGCCGGCCGGAAGCGATCCACAATTCCTATCTGCTGGCCTTGACCTGCAATGCCCTGCTCTCCCTGGAAACGGCCAGCGCCCAGCCGTACCTGAAACGCCTGGAAGAGCTGAAGCGCACCTCGGCCGATGGCAAGCTCACCTGGTGGGCGCAGTCGGACGACCAGCGGACCATGTTCCACGGGGCCGGGCAGAGCGGCAACGTGGAGACCACGGCCCTGGCCACGCTGGCCCTGCTGCGGGGCAACAGCTCCAGCGCCAATATCGCCGGCGCCCTCGCCTGGCTGGTGCAGCAGAAGGACGCGAACGGCACCTGGCATTCCACGCAGGCCACCGTCCTGGCCCTGAAAGCACTGCTCGCCGGCACCGGGAAGCCCGTCGGCCGCGAGCAGGAACGGCGCATCGAAATTTCGCTGGGCAACGATCTGAAACGCAAGCTGGTCATTCCCGCCGACCAGAGCGACGTGATGCAACTGCTCGACCTGACCGAGCACCTCAAGCCGGGCGACAACAAGCTGACGGTCAACGAAACAACCGCCACCGGAGCGGGCTATCAGGTCGCCTATCGCTATCACGCGCCGGCCACCGAGAAGCAGGCGCCGGTCGGCCCGCTGGCCATCAACCTGGACTACGACCGCACCGAGCTGAACGTCAACGATCTGGTGCAGGTGAAAGCCACGGTCCGCAACGGCATGAAGTCCACTTCGCCGATGGTCATGGTGACGTTGCCCGTCCCCGCCGGTTTCACGCCGGTGATCGACGACCTGATGAAGCAGGCCGAAAAGGGCGTCATCGGCAAGATGCAGGTGACGGGCCGGCAGCTCATCATCTACCTGCGCGGCCTGGAACCAGGCCAACCGCTGGAACTGAACTATCAGTTGCGGGCCGTGCTACCGGTGCGGGTGACGGCCCCGGCCGCGCGGGTCTACGAATACTACGACCCGGCCAAGCAGGCGCAAACCGCGCCGGTGCAGATGACGGTGCGCCGGTAGTGCCAAACCAGGTGGCCTCTGGCCCGTGGGTTACGATTCCAATCGTGACAGACCATGGAGATAGTCACGATTGGAATCGTAACCCACGGGCAAACCGTGCCTGGAAGCAGCACCAAGAGCGCGAACCACTTCGGAGACTCATCATGCCGAGAATCGCCATTCCACTCGAACAAGTCAGTGTCGCCTCTCCGTGTACCGCGTCCTGGGACGCCATGACCGGCGACGGCCGGGTGCGCCACTGCGGATAGTGCGACCGTCATGTTTACAACCTGTCGGAGATGCGGCGCGACGAAGCGGAAGCATTGGTCCAATCTGTCGAAGGCCGGATGTGCGTGCGTTTTTATCGCCGCGCCGACGGCACCTTGCTGACGGATGACTGCCCGGTGGGCTTGCAAGCGGTGCGCCGGCAATTCAAGATCGCGGTCGGCGTGGCGACGGCGACCATCGTGCTGATGTTCGGCACTGTCCTGACAGCGTTGGGGTTCACCCGCGTCGGCGATCCCAACGGCCGCCGGCTGCGCGACATCGAGCCGTTCCGCACCATCGTGGAGCGGTTCAATCCGACCACGCCGCCAGCACAGGTGATGATGGGAGAAATGGCCTGTCCGATCCCGGCAGCGCCGCCTCCCCAACCGGCCCAGCCTCCCGAACCGGAAGAGGCGCTGCCAGCGCGGCGGTCTTGATGAAATGCAAAGCCGCGAGCGGCGAATTGGCCGCTGCCGAGGTCGCAATGGGCAAAGAACCGTGATACAGTTTTTCCGGTCGCTCGAATTCCCGGAGAAACTGCGTGAAACTGCGCTGCACGCTCGACGGTTTACTGCTGGACGCTTATCTGCAACCTGCCCAGCGTCGGCTGGTGGCGGTGGAGGGCGAGGAAGCCTTTGTCATGGAAGCAATCGAAGCGGTTTACTACGAAGTGGTGGCGGCCACCTCGGAAGAACTGCTCGGCCTGGAGCTGGCCGGCTATCGCCTGTTGCGCATCGCCGCCGATTTCGAGCCGTGCGGTAAACGCACGGCTTCTTAGAAATTGACCCTCGCGCGAAACGATGAATCGAGGAAGCTAGACCGTCACCCTTCGGTGATCGATGCCCCGCCGGTCGTAGACTCCCAGGCCGATGGTGCCGCCCAGGATCACATGCTCCGGTTGCCGGCGCTCGAAGATTTCACTGCCCCGGCCGCCTTCGACATTGCCGCCCGCCGCCGTCAGCGTCAGTGCTCCCAGCGGCT
>JAGVLI010000121.1 GCA_020054355.1 Planctomycetales bacterium
CCGCTGGCTGTTCGGCGGCCGCGATCCCGTCTGGATCGACCTGACGGGCCACGGCGCTCCCGACGCCATCGGCACCGAGGGCAGCGGCATCTCCGGCCGGCTGTTCCTGAACGAAGGCAAGGGCCAGTGGCGCAAAACCGCGCTGAACATCGAGGGCGCCGGCATCGGCGCTTTCCAGTTAGCCGATCTCGATGGCGACGGCCTCCACCGTGAAATTTTCCTGACCGGCGTCACCGGCAGCGCGGTGCGGCCCGAACCGGCCCTGCCGGAGTGGGCAACCACCAAGGCCGCGAATCTGACCGGCAAGGAACTCTGGCAGGCCGAAAAGCTCGTGGGCTGGCCCAAGGGCGTCGAGCGCGCTCCGGGGGCGGCCCGTCCCATGTTCCGCGACGCCTATGCCGTGGACCTGAACGGCGACGACAAGAACGAGCTGATTGTTCACTTCAAGGGCGATGGCTTTACTCCGAAGCAGGTCTTTAGCTGGGTGCTGATGCGCGAAGCCGACAGCTGGAAGGATGTGACGGCGTCGCTCGGCCTGCCGACGGGCGAGAGCCATTGGTTCTATCCCGAGGACATCGACGCGGACGGCGATCTCGACCTGGTGGACCTGCACACGGGCGAATGGCACCGCAATGACGGCAAGGGCCGCTTCACGCTCGGCCCCACACGCATCTTCGATCCGGAAAAGCGGCTTTCGGGCCGCAAGGGGCTGCCCTGGACGACCGACAACGAGGTGCAATGGCTGGACCTCGATAACAACGGCTACCGCGATTTCATCACCGCATCGGACCACGGCGCGGAGAACGGCGCTTTCCTGAACCTGGGACGGGGCGAGTTCGTGGAAGTCGCGGGCATTCCGGGCAATCGGCGCAACCGCAAGTTCGGCGACGCGAACGGCGACCACAAGCTCGACATGGTCAGCATGACCAAGGACCAGATGACCTTGCACCGCAACGAAACCTCGCGGCAGGGCATGCACATTCGGCTGGTGCCGCGCGTGCCGGCCGACGCCCACCTGGGCGCGAAAGTGTGGGTCTACCAGGACGGCAAGCTCGGCGATCCGAAGGCCATCATTCACTATCGGCAAGGCTTCATGGACCGCGACGGCGGTCGCTCGCACATGCTGGTGCCGTTGCTGCACGTGGGCTTGGGCCAGGCGGAGAAAGCAGACGTCCGCGTGCGTTTCGCTTCCGGCGAGGTGCGTGAAGCGCGCGGCGTCAAGGCCGGCAGCCTGATGACGATTCAGGAAGTGCAAAAATAGTCGGCGGGCAAGCAACGGAGTTTCGTCCGTCATGTTGCTTCCAGGGACTGTTTGCCCGTGGGTCACGATTCCAATCGTGACAAACGCCACAACCTGTCACGATTGGAATCGTGACCCACGGGCCAGAGGTCACTCGATTTGGCAGTAAGGAGCGCATGCAGATGGCCAGATGCTTGGGAGCGACGACAATCTGCCTTGTGGGCACGCTGTTCGCGATGAGCAGCTCAAATGCCGCCGCGGACGGTCTGGACGGCTGGAGCATCGTCCGCACCGTGGACACCGACCGCCTGGACCCTGCGCTCAAAGGAGTGCATGTCCCTACCTTGGAGAAACACTTCACGTTCGCCGATGGCGTGCTGCGCGGGCGGATCGGACTGGGCAAGGAGTTCTTCGAGGCCAAGCGGGTGGACACCCTGGCCGGCGTGGGCACGATCTGGGCCACGCGCCAGGACTGGCCGAAAGACCTCGCGGACTTCGAGGCCACCTGGGATTTCCAGTGGGTGATGCCCGACAAGAAGTTCGCCGACTGTCCGTTCATGCTGGTCGGCTTCCGGCTCAATACCGAGGGCGAAGGCTACTCGGTCGGGCTGCACGGCTACACCGCGCCGCTGCTGATCCAGCGGATTGCCAAGGAAAAAACGCGGCCCGTCGGGCGCGGACGTTTTGCCCAATACGTCCAGAGCGGTTGGCTGCACTGCCGGCTGCGCGCCGCCGGCCCAATCATCAAGGCCAAGGTCTGGAAGGCCAACACGCCGGAACCGGAACGCTGGACCAGCGAAGCCTACGACGACTGGACGGGCAGCGCGGACGGCCGCTATCGCCAGGGAGCCGTGGCCTTCGGCTTTTCGGGCGTCAAGGTGTTCGACACCGCCAGCCACGAATACCGCAACATCAAGTTGCGCGCGTTGACCGCCGAGGAAGTAAAAGCCGAGGCGTCCTTCAGCGCCAAGGACGGCCCGAACTACCTGGGCGACATTGGCGGCACGGAAAAACTGGCCGACAAGCTGCGCGACGAGTACCAGAAGAGCTTGCAGGCGCTCGACGCGAAGACCGTGGAGGGATTCAAGCGAGATCGGAACCTGGTAGTCGAGGCCGGCGCTGAAGGGCTGGTCCTGCGGTCCACGGATGGCGCGCCCGCGTTCCTCTGGCTGCCCGAAGCGAAACGACATACCTTCGCCATGCTCCAGGCGAAGGCCGCTGCTGGCGCGCGTCCCTTGCTCGCCTTGCGCGAGGCAGGCGCGGAGCCGGCGGAGTTCATCTATCTCGATCCAGTCTGGCGCGAAGGGCTGCCCGCCATGCTCTGGCGCGACAGCAAGCACACCGGCGACGTGGTGCGTGGTTCGTGGAAGCCCGACGCCTGGTATCAGTTGCTGACGCAGCGCGGCCACCTGCAACTCTGGCGCGTGCTGGAGGTGGACGGCCCGGAAATTGCCGCGTTCCGGTACACAGGCGGAGCAACTCACGGCAAGGCGGAAGCGTTCGGCATCGGTGTCGCCGGCCGAGGTGAGGTGACGATCAAGGGGTTTGGGGCGAAGTAGCCGGGCAAGCGGTGAAACGCTGATAGCAAACGCGGAACATCACTTCCTGCGAATCAATTTCATGAATTAGCTGACAGCTATCAGCTGATAGCTGTCAGCTAATTCACGCCTTTTTGCACCAAGTTGGAACGAACTCGTGGGTTGTCGCGCGCCAACCATTGCCCTCCCGCCGGAGAATGGTATGCTACATGCTACATAGTGAGATGCTGCCATTCTTACCCAGAGAACCGAATCATGTCCACGCTGGCAAAGGATACGGCCGGCAACCTGCCGCTGGAGCGGCCCGCGTCGCTCAAGGACGCGGCCTACCGGCAAATCAAGGGATTGTTGCTCTCCGGCCAGCTGGAACGCGACCGGCTCTACTCGGCGCAATACTTCGCGGACAGTCTCGGCGTTTCGCGCACGCCCGTGCGGGAGGCGCTCTTGCAGCTGGCCAGCGAGGGCTTCCTGGTCTGCAAGGACGTGCGCGGCTTCAAGATCAAGGACTTCGCCGCCAAGGAAATCCGCGACGTGTTCGAGACGCGCCAGGTCATCGAGTCCTATCTCGTCAAACGGTTGGTCGAGGAAATGAGCGCTGTGGACTTGCAAGGCATGGAGCGGAGCTTGCAGTCGATGAAGGCCGCCGCCGGCCAGGAAGACGCCCACGGCTTCCTGGAGAGCGACAAGGAATTCCACATGCTGCCGGTGCGCCGGACGGGCAATCTGCATCTGCTGGCCGTCATGGAGGCCATCCGCAACCAGATGTCCATCTTCGGACTGACGGCCCTGTCGCATCCGGGACGCTATCAAGAAGTCATCCGGGAGCACGAGGCCATCCTGACGGCGCTGCGGCAGAGGGACAAGAAGAAAGCCGTGCAGGCCATGAGCCAGCATCTGGCGACGACGGAAGGCCGCATTCTGGAAAGGGTCGAAGCGGCGGCGAAGTAAATCAGCGGCCCGTTTCGAGTCTCAGCCGATAGGCGAACGCGGGGCCGCCCTGATCGTGGGCATCGGCGAGGTTGAGATAGTAGACGCCGGCGGCTGGGAGCGTCACTTCGAGACGCGAATCGGTCGAACCGTCGCTATCGTCGTTGCTGGCCAGAATCTGCCCGGCCGCGTCGTACAAGGTCAGGATCGAATCCAGCGGCGCGCCGTGCCGGGCGGCGAACACTTCCGCCACGAACTTCTGGCCCTGCTGGCCGTCGATGCGAAAAACATCGACGTCCTGCGACTGGGGAATGCTGCCCGCAATCACCACGGGCAGCGAAACGCTTTGCGCCTGCTTGAAGCCGTTGTTCGGCTCCTTCTCCGCAACCGGAAAGGGTTCGCTGTCGATGAGCAGCCGATGCGCCGAACTTTCCCCGGCCGGCGTGACGATGATGAATTCCAGGTGAGGCTGCGCCAGATCGGGCGGCAGCGTCACTTCCACCTCGATGAAGGAATCGCCGAGTTTGTTCGGGTCGGCGTTGTTCGGCGGCGGGGCCTTCGCTTTCTTGCTGATTTTCGCTTCCACCTTCGGCTCGGCGAAGCGGACCTCGGTGGCGGTATCGAGCTTCAGCCCGCGCACGGTGACGGTCTTCTTGACGCCGGCCGGGATGCCGAACGGGACGGCCACCACCACTTTTGGCGTGTCCTTCTTGTCCGCTTTCTTGTCCTGCGACGTGGCGGACGACAGGAAGAATAACGGCAGCGACAGGCAGAGCAGCAGGCAGCAGAGGCTACGCATGTCGGGACCCACGATGCTGGTAGGGTCCGCTGTGCGGACCGCTGAACCGCCAGAATTGCGGTCAATGGTCCGCACAGCGGACCCTACAAGAACGCTGTGCGACAAACCTAGAACAACTCGTTGACCGGCTCGCCCTTGTCGAGGATTTCTTGCGGCCGGCCGTCCGGCGCTTGCAGCAGCTTGCGCGGGTCGATGCCGAGCACGTCGAAGACCGTGTAGCAGACGTCGGCCGGCGACACGGGCCGCTTGGTGACGTAAGCGCCGTCCTTGTCGGTCTGGCCCAGGACCAGGCCGCCCTTGACACCCGCGCCGGCGAAGAGCAGCGATCCGGCCGGTCCCCAGTGGTCGCGGCCCGCGTCCTTATTGATCTTCGGCGTCCGGCCGAACTCGCCCATGACCAGGACGAGCGTGTTTGCCAGCAAGCCGCGTTCGTGCATGTCGGTAATCAGCGACGAGGCGGCGCGGTCGAAGTCGGGCAGCTTGCCGGCCAGGCCATCCCAGATTTTCGCGTGATGGTCCCAGCCGGCGAAGTTAATCGTCACGAAGCGGACGCCGCGTTCGGTCAATCGGCGGGCCAGCAGGCAGCTCTGGCCAAAGGTGGTCCGGCCGTAGCGGTCGCGCATCCGGTCGCTTTCCTGCTCGATGGCGAAGGCGGTGCGGGCCTCGCTGGACAGGATCATCGCGGCGGCCCGCTGGTGGAATTCGTCGTAGGTACTGATCTGGTCGTTGCCCTGCACGCGCCGGGCCAAGCCGTCCACCGCACCCAGCAGCGTTTCCCGGCGCTCGATGCGCTTCGCCGACATCGGTTCGGCCGGGGCCAGGTCCTGTACCTTGTAGTTGGCTTCGTTGGGATCGCCGGCCTTGAAAGATTCATACCGGCCGCCGAGGTAGGCGCTCTTGCCGAGTTCCCAGGTGAACGAGGGATTGCGCGGCACCGAGACATAGGGCGGCAGCTTGCCGGAGAAGCCGGCCTCGTGGGCGACGACCGCGCCCATCGCCGGGTAGTCGCCGAAGGCCGAGCCGAAGCGGCCCGACATCACCCAGTTGGTGGCGGTCTCGTGATGGTCGTTGTTGTGCGCGCCGGAGCGGACCAGCGCCACCTTGTCCATGACCTGGGCCATCAACGGCAGCTTCTCGGAGATGCGCAGGCCGCTGACGGAGGTGTCGATGGTCGAATAGTTGCCTTTGACTTCGGGCGTGGCGTCCGGCTTGGGGTCGAAGGTGTCGTGGTGCGACATGCCGCCGCCGAGGTAAACGAGGATCACCGAGCGGCGCGCGCTCTTGCCCTTGGGGGTGGCCGCCGCCTGGGCTTCGAGCTGCAGCGCTTGAGGCAGCGCCAGACCGAAGGCGGACAGCGCGCCGATGCGGAGAAAGTCGCGGCGGGTGCTGCCGGCGCGGTTCGTCGAAGTCCGTCGGCCCAGAAACAGATCGAGCATAAGGATTCTCCCCAAAGTAGCCCGCCGCTCCGCGGCGGTACGAGCGGCGCAGCCGCGAGTATCCTTGCCGCCGGCTCGCTCTTCTTGCTGTGGCGAATAGCCCCCAACCAATCGCAATCTTCCAGCCGTAGTCGAGTCGTGCGGCCGGTTCGGTTTGCTGACGTTTCGTCGTGCGACCCAGTCGCGGGCTGGACGCTC
>JAGVLI010000293.1 GCA_020054355.1 Planctomycetales bacterium
CGCTCGGCGTCGGGGTCGGCGGCGGCTTGCTGCAAGGCCGGTTCGGCGGACAGTCCCAGCGCGGTCAACTGCTTGCTGGCTTCCTCGCGCACCTCGAAGTCATCGTCGCCCAGCTTGTGGATCAAGTCGGCCAGGCGCAGCCGGGCGGCATCGTCCAGCGTACGCTGGGAGAAGAACTTGAGCAGCGCTGCGCCGTCCGCCGCGATCCCTGCTTGCTTGAGCAGCTGGCGATCGTGCTCTCGTTGAAGGTCGCTGTCGGCGCCCAGCACGGCCGTTACGGCTGCCGCGCCTAGGGTCAGAATCGCGAAGAAGCGAGCGCGCATGACCGGAAATCCTCAAAGACGCCGCGGACAGTACCTGCTAAACCGCAAGCGGTGCCGCGGTTCGCGGGATGCGAGGCGAGGCCGGCCGCACTTTTGGTTAGACTGACACCGGCGCGGTTTGGTTCCCGGCAAACCGGACAGTTTGCCGATTGCCGGCGCGAAGCTGGGAGCGATCGAAGGGGATTACGTACTTGAGAATGAACCAGAAATGTGCCAGGCTGCCCGCCATGACAAAGATGTGCAGCAGTTCGTGAGCGCCGAAGACGCCGTCCCAGAGCACCGGCCACCGAGTGAGGTAACACATCGCCCCGAGGGTGTACAAGAAGCCGCCCAGCCAGACCCAGCGGACTGGGCCGCTGGACACCGCCCGCACCAGGCTCGGATGCGAGGCCGCCAACGCCCAGCCCAGCACCAGATAGACCACCGGATTGAGCCAGCGCGGCAAGTTGTCGAACGACAGGCGGGCGATGATGGCCGCCACGGTGATCGCCCAAATGGTCGAGAGCATCGTCCATTTCCAGCGGCCGGGCAGCAAGGAGAAGGCTACCCCGGTGCAGGTGGCGGCGATCAGCAGGTGGATGCCGATGTAGTCCCCGGTGATGAACCATTCGAGTTGGCTCCGCGAAACCTCGAACCAGCGGAGGGGTTGGCCTGCTGCGGCTGGCACCTGCACGGCATGGTAGACGGCGCTGGCGCCGAAGCAGGCGATCGCACCCAGTCCGAAGATCAGCAGACTGACTTGCTTGGCGCGGTCGCCTCGGCTGCGTTGCCAGAGGAGATAGGTTGCGGGAATGGCCAGGAACATCCAGATGAGGTGGGTCCAGGCGCTGACGGGGTGCCGAAAGTGCAGCCATTCCATTCCAAAAAACTCCGGCCTGCGGGAAGTTAAGAGTCTGACCGAGCAGGTAGGTCCGGCGAGCCGAGCCGGACCGATCCCATCGGCGAGCGCACGGCTTTGCAAAGTCCCGGTGCCGCTCGGCTCGCGGCAGCTACCTGCTCGGACAGTTTCTCAGAGAACGCGGGGCGCGCCTTTCCGGGTATTTCATCGCTTCTGCCGCATGCATTCAACGGGAGATCGAGAAATCTTCACGCTGCGCCTTCAGGCCTGCGGCACCCACGCCACCGTAGCGAACTTGGGTAAAAATGCCGTATGACTTGTCTTCAACTCGCGCGACTCGGAGGCTGTCCGAGCAGGTAGGTGCCGCGAGCCGAGCGGCACCGGGACTTTGCAATAAACATGGGGCTTCCGAGCGGACAACTCCGGCTCGGCTTGCCGGACCTGCTTGGTCGGTCAGTCTCTCAGCGCCGCCAGCACCGCCGCCGTCACTTCATGGGTCGTGGACGAACCGCCGAGATCGGGGGTGCGCACTTTGCCTTCACCGAGAACATGAGACACGGCCGCGTGCAAGCGGCGCGCTGGTCCCGCTTGCCCGACGGATTCGAGCAGATCGATGGCGGGCAGCAACAGCGGCAGCGGATTGGCGCGATCCGCGCCGATTTCCTCCCGGCTGCCGCCGTGGAAGGCCTCGTAGACACGGACGCCCTCGCCAAAGTTGATGCCGGCGGTGGCACTGATGCCGCCCACGACGCCCGCGCCCAGGTCGCTGACGATGTCGCCATAGAGGTTGCCCATCACCAGCACGTCGAATTGCTGCGGCTTGCTGACCATCTGCATGCAGCAGTTATCGACGATCATTTCGCGCGTCTGCATTTCCGGAAAATCCTGGGCCACGCCGCGAAACGCTTCCAGGAACAGCCCGTCCGCTTTCTTGAGGATGTTGGCCTTGTGAACGCAGCAGATCGTCTTGCGCCGATTCGCCCTGGCCCACTCGAACGAGAAGCGGAAGAAGCGCCGGCAGGCGGCTTCGGTGACGACCTTGATGCTCTGGATGACGCCCGGCACGATCTCGTGTTCGATGGCGGCGTACAGGTCTTCGGTCAGTTCCCGGATGACGCAGAGATCGACGCCCTGATGCCGGGCAGGCAAGCCGGGGATGTTCTTCAACGGCCGCACCGAGGCAAACAGGCCCAGTTGCCGGCGGAAGGCGACGTTGAAGTTGCCGGTCGGCGGACCTGGCGGCGAGAGCAGCTTGGTCTTCAGCGCGATGCCGGTTTCCCGGATCGACTGGAGCATGGCATCCGGCAGCGCTGTGCCGCCCCGTTCCAGCGAAGCCAGTCCGGCCAGGTGTTCGTCCCAGTCGATTTCGACGCCGGCTGCCGTGAGGATTGCTTTCACCGCCGGCACCTGATCGATCCCGGCCCCGCCGCCCTGCACCAACGTGACTCGCAGTGACATGGTCATCTCTTCTCGTGAGCGAAAGCCGCCGCACAATTCTCGTAGGGTCCGCTGTGCGGCCCATTGAACCGCCATCAACAACAGGGTCTATGGTCCGCACAGCGGACCCTACAGGAGTGTCGTCCGGCGGGCGAAACCCGTCGCGCGCTTGCTCCAAGCTCATCCCAGGTTGGCAATTAGTTGCTCGGTAATAGTCCGGGTCGTACCGTCGCCGCCAAGGTCGCGCGTCAGCCCCTGGCCCGCTTGCAGCGTCCGGACCACGGCCTCTTCGATACGGTTCGCGACCCTGGTTTGGCCAATGTGTTCCAGGAGCATCACCGCCGAACGCAACAAGCCGATGGGGTTGGCGATGCCCTTACCGGCGATGTCCGGCGCGGAGCCGTGGACCGCCTCGAAGACCGCGCAGCGCGTGCCGATGTTCGCCCCCGGCACCAGTCCCAGCCCGCCGACCAACCCGGCGCACAGGTCGCTGAGCATGTCGCCGAACAGGTTTTCCATCACCAGCACGTCGAAGCGGGTGGGATCGAGGGCCAGCTGCATGCACAGGGCATCGACGTGGATTTCGGTGAATTCCAGGAAGGGGAAATCGTCGGCCACGCCGCGCGCGACGGAGAGGAACAGGCCGTCGCTCAACGGCAGCACGTCGGCCTTGTGGCAGAAGGTGACGCGCCGTCGGCCGCGCTGCCTGGCCAGCTCGAACGCATAGCGGACGATGCGCTCGGCCGCCG
>JAGVLI010000318.1 GCA_020054355.1 Planctomycetales bacterium
GGAAGCAGCGGGTCGTCACCTTGGCGGGCAACGCCTTGCCCAGATGCTCCTTGTAACCGCGAAAGCCGGTATCCAGCACCGCGATCTTGATGCCCGCGCCCTTGATGCCGGCGGCATGCCAGCGTTCGACGCCGAGATTGGACAGGCGCTCGGCCCGCAAGCGGACTGGGTCGTCCTCCTCAACCGCTGTGCCGCAATCCGGCGTCGCTTCTTCATCGGCGGCGACCGCGATAACCGGCACATCGCTTGCCAATGGCTGAAGCAGATCGAAGGTGGAGGGCTGCCCCAGCAGGACGAGGCAGAGTAGTGCGCTCGGGATGGCCGGGAAGCGCCAACGGCTGCTCTTGGGAGTGGAAGCCATGTCCGCTGCTCGCGTCGAGTGGAGATACACCCAGGTGACAGGACCGGCCCGGCTGGACGGCGACCGGCTCCCCAATTATACGCGCTCGACAAACCCCGTGCGGTCAGCGCGCGTGGAATCCGCGGGCGGGGACCACCGATCCACAAGCAGGATTGCATCCATCCGCAGCTTTCCCGCGATGCGGGCGACCGGCGCGACCGGCACGGTTGCCGCAGCTCCCGAGGGCCGAGTGGATGCCGGCGGACTGACGGCCTATAATCAACCTAGCCCCTGCAACCCGCATCCAGGAAGCTGGTCGTCCGCGCTTTCCCGGAGGAGTACCCTTCCGCAATGCCACCCACGGCCCGACCGACCCATTTGCAAGCACTGCGCGACAGCGGCTGGCGCACGAAGACGGTCAAGCAAGAGCTGCGCGACAACTTCCTGAAGATGCTCGAGCGCGGCGACGAGCTGTTTCCCGGCATCATCGGCTATGAGAACACGGTGATTCCGGAAATCAATATCGCCCTGATCGCCGGCCACGATTTGCTTTTTCTCGGTGAAAAAGGCCAGGCCAAGAGCCGGCTGATGCGCTCGCTGGTCCGTTTTCTGGACGAGGAAATCCCCTACATCGACGATCCCGCTTTGCCCGTTCACGAAGACCCGGAGAAGCCGATTACCAAGATCGGCAAACAGCTGGTCGCCGAGAGCCGGCCGGAAAACGTGAAGATCGCCTGGTGGCCGAGCAAGCAGCGCTACGCCGAACGGTTGTCGCCGGGCACCAAATTCGCCGACATTATTGGCGAGATCGACCCGGCCAAGCTGGCGGCCGGCACCAGCATGGCTTCCGAGGATGCCCTGCATTTCGGCCTGATCCCGCGCCTGCATCGCGGCATCTTCGCCATGAACGAGATCCCGGAACTCGACGAACTGGTGCAGGTCGGCCTGTTCAACATTCTCGAAGAGCGCGACGTGCAGATTCGCGGCTACCCGGTGCAGTTCGACCTGGATGTGCTGATCCTGTTCTCCGCCAACCCCGCGACCTACAACCGCAGCGGCAAGGTGATCCCACAGCTCAAGGACCGCATCGGCACGGTCATCCACACGCACTACCCGCTGGAGCGCTCGCAAGGCATCGAGATCATGGAGCAGGAAGCGGGCTTCGACCTGGGCGGCGATTACCCCGTGCTGGTGCCGCCGTTCATGAAGGAAATCATCGAGCAGATCAGCATCAACGCGCGGAAATCGAAGTTCATCGATCAGGCGTCGGGCGTCAGCGCCCGCCTGAGCATCGCCAACTACCGGACGATGGCGGCCAGCGCCCGGCAGCGCGGCGTGCGGCTCGGAGAAAAACCGTCGGTGCCGCGCATCAGCGACCTCGGACACCTGGCAGGCTCATCGCTCGGCAAGCTCGAACTCGACCTGATGGGTTCGCACCAGATGTCCGAACGGCAGGTGCTGGAAGCGATCCAGGCCGAGGCCATCAAGACGGTCTTCGAGGAGTACGTGGACGAGCACGGCCTGAAGGAAATCAGCGACGTGTTCGGCAAAGGCGTCAAGATCGAGGTCGGCGACCTGCTGCCGTCGAAGGCGTATGCCGAGCGCATCAAGCGGGTGCCGAGAGCCTGGGAAAAGGCGTTCGAGGTGAACGCCAGCGAGAACGAAGCGGTGCGGGCCTCGTGTATCGAGTTCGTGCTGGCGGGGCTGTACGCCAGCGACCAGATTTCCCGGTCGCAGCAGCACGGGCGGATTGTGTACGAGATGTAACGTCTGGGCGAGCGGCGGGCGTGAGCCCGCTGTTTGAACTGCGGAAAATAGCGGACTCACGCCCGCCGCTCGCCTAACTCAACCACCGTTGATGTCTTGCAGGCGACACAGCGCAATGACCTCGGCCCGTACCAGCAGCACGCGCCGACGATTGGGAATGATGCCGCTGGCCCGCGCTGCCGCCAGGTAGTTTTCCCGGTTCGCCGACGAATCGCGCAGGTCGTGGAAGTCGGCGTTCTCCAATTCCAGGAACAGTTCGTCGCAGCGCACGAGCGTGCCCAGGCAGACGAAGGGGCTGCGCAGATCGACGACGACTTCCTGGCCGATGAGTTCCTGGATCATAAGACTGCTAAGCCGCGAGCGGCTATTATCATGTCCGAACCCTCGCTCCCCGCCGCCGAACGATTTTATCACGAAGCCCTGGCCCGGTTGCAACCGTTGCTGCCCGCGCAACGGCCGGCGCTGGACTTGGCGGCAGCGCTCTGCACCGAAGCGATTGCCAGCGATGGCCTGGTCCACCTGTTCGGCTGCGGCCATAGCCGGATGCTGTGCGAGGAGATGACGCCCCGCCAGGGGTGCTTCGTCGGCTGGCACACCATCGTCGAGCTGGGGCTGACCTTTCACAACGCGATCATCGGCCCGAACGGCCTGCGGCAAACCCTGCACCTCGAAAAGACACTGGGCTACGCCGAGCAAATCCTGCGCAACTTCGCTTTTGGCCCGAAGGACGTGTTGATCGTGATTTCGACCAGCGGCATCCGCGAAGTCATCATCGAGATGGCGGTCGGCGCCAGGCAGCGCGGGTTGGCGGTGATCGGCGTGCTCAGCCGGGAACATTGCGAGCAGGCGCAAGCCGCCCATCCGTCGGGGCAGAAGCTGATCGACGTAGCCGACGTGATCCTCGATAACGGTGCCCCGGTGGGCGATTCCCTGCTGACACTGGACGGCTGCCGGCATCCGACGGGGCCGTTCAGCACCCTGGGCGGCGCGCTGGTCATGAACATGCTGCGCTGCGAAGTCGCCCGGCGGCTGGTCGAGCGCGGCATCGAGCCAGTGTTCCTGCCGAGCCACCAGTTTGTGGGTAGCCGCGGCGTGGAGGAGGAACTCGAAATGTTCTACACCCAGTACGCCCGCCGGATCGGGCCGCTCTATACCCGTCAAGGACGCTGAAACTCGATTCAGCCAGTTCACAGCTGGCATGGCGAGAACGCCAGCATCGAGATGCCCGTCGAACTTTTCGTGGAGTCGAGCAAGCCCGGCAGCATGTGGACGCTGGCCGGCACGGCGGGAAAAGCAGCCATCGCGGCGGCGAGTCCAGCCGCCATCATCGCACTGA
>JAGVLI010000757.1 GCA_020054355.1 Planctomycetales bacterium
ATCCTCGACCGCGGCAAGCCGGTGCGCAAGCTGATCGACCGCAAGAGCCTGCTGCCCGTCGGCCGACCCGCGCCGATGATGATCGAGGTCAGCGCTCCCTACGTCTTTGCGAGGAAGGCCGCCGAGGCGTTCTGGCTGCTGGGGCTGCCCGCCGACATCGGCGACGAGCAGACGTTGCTGGGCTGCTTGCCGGCCTTTACCCCGGAGAAAGGGCCGCCCCTGAAATACAAGGTCGAGTTCCACCAGGCGGAGGGAGCTGGCTGTCGCGTCGCCCAGTTCGCGGTGCAGGACATCCCGCCGGACCTCAAGGTGACTTTCTCGGTCAAGTGCGTTCTCCTCAACCCGCCCGTGCTGACGCCCGGCGAGCGTGCCCTGGCGACGCAGGCATTTCTGAAACGGCAGGGCAAGGCCAAGGATCGCCAGGGCATGGCGGGCTTTCCCGACTCGCGCTTTCCGGCAGGCGGTCCGGCCTACATCGGCGCGGAACCATCGCCCAACTATGTGCAGACCATCAATAGCGTGCTGAAGAAGGTCGAAAGCGAGATTCCGCACAGCGGCAACGACGTGAAGTTCTTCACTTTCGATCCGGAAGTCGCCAAGGCCAACAAGAAAGGCAATTGCACGGCCCGCTCCGTGGTCGGGGAAAAAGCGCTGGTGGGCGTGGCCCGGTCCTGCGCTGTCGGCATCTGGTACGAAAACGGCAGCACGTCGCACGCCCTGTTGTTGATCGAGGACCCCGAAAGCGGCGCGTACTTCGTGGTCGATCAGACCAGCCCCACCCCGACCTACATGCCGCACCCCGGCTCCATGTACATCACCGGCCCGTTCCGCAACCAGGGGATTCCCAACCCCTACAAGCTGCCGTTCAGCCTGGAAGGCAGCATGACTAACTACTTCTACACCCGCGAAAAGGTGCTGAAGGCCGCTGGCGCCACGCAATTGACCGGCTCGTCGAACCCCGGCTTCTTCAAGGACTACGCGAAGTATCAAGCCTGGTTGAAGAAGGTTCCCGGCGAATTCCGCGACCTGGAGAAGCAGCTGCTGAAAAAGTAGCACGGCGCTTCCGCCCAGCCGTATCAGCGTCCTTGTTGGTGCGGCGCTCCGCTCACTTTCCCAGGTTCAGTTCGGGAAAAGCTGCCAGGTCCCAGACCAGGATCGTCCCATTCTCACTGCCGGCAGCCAGTCGCTTGCCGTCCGGGGAAAAGGCCAGGCACTGGTAGTAGCTCTCGTGTTTGCCCAGTTGCAACAGGAGCCTTCCGCTCGCCGCCGCCCAGACCTGAAGTTCATCGCCGCTGACGGTCGCCAGCAGCCGGCCCTCCGGTGCATAGGCCACGCGCGAATAAGTCGCTTTCCCGCCGAACTCCCGCAGGAATTTGCCGGTGCCCGGCTCCCAGAGTCGAATCTTGCCGCCGTTGCCGACCCCCGCCACCTGCTTGCCGTCCGGGGAAAAGTCCACATCGAGATAGTTGCCCCGCGCATTCTCGGAATTCCAGCGGCGGTTGGTCGTTGCCGTGTCCCAGACGTGCAGGGCCAGGTCGGAGCCGCCGACGGAAGCGAGGTACTTGCCGTCCGGCGAATAGGCAATCGTGCAGAAGCTGAAGTTGCGCGGCGCGATCGTCCGCGCGATCTTGCCCGACGCCAGGTCCCAGAACTTGATCGCGCTGCCCTTGGTGACGACCGCCAGTTGCTTGCCGTCGGGCGAAAGGCGCACGCAGGTCTGCCCGGCCGCCAGTTCCTGGAAGGGCTGCGCTTCCTTCTCCAGGGCCAGGTCCCAGGCCCGCAGTTGGTTGTCGTCGCCAGTCGAGTAGAGCGTCTTGCCGTCGCGGCCGAACGCCACGGAGAAGACCCGGCCGCGATGGCTGCGCAACGAGCCGGCTTCCCGCCGGCCGTCCACGTCCCACAGGCAAAGCGACTTCGGGACGTTGACGGGGTTGGCATCCGGTCGATGGTAGCTGCCCGAGGCCAGCGTCTTGCCGTCCGGCGAGAACGCGAGGGTGAACACCGGATCGTCGTGCCGGAACCGCGCAACGGCAGCCTTCTTCTCGGCCGGGTCGGCAGCCAGCCGATCTTTCCCCTCGGTCAGCCATTCCAGGTTGAAGCGAGCCAGCGTCAACAACAGATAAGGCGAACCGCCTTTGGCGTCGGGCTTGCCGCGTTCGTACAGGCAGTGGATCGTGCCGGTGCCATCCACCGCCAGATCGGAATAGGCGCTCGGTCCCGGCTCCAGGGGCTTCGAGACGGTCCAGGTCTTGCCTTCGTCGTAGCTCAGCTTTACGGTGAGGTTCTTGCGATCGCGCGATTTTCCGGACTCCGCCTTGCCGTCGGCGCGGTCGAGGTGGTCCGGGTTGGCGAAGAGCAGGCGGTCCTTGTCCGCCTTCGGCTTCTCCGTCAGCCGGCACAGGCTGGCCATGCAGATCGGTTCGCGCAGCTGGTCGTCGAAGACCGGCTTGCTCCAGCCGGTCGCGCCGTCGGCGCTGAAGGTCACGGCGCGGCGGTGCTGCTTCGATTCGCTGCGCAGGTTGAGCATGACCCGGCCATCGCTCAGCTGGGCCGCTACGGTTTCATTCGGGTTCGTCAGCGGGTCGGTGGCGTTCGCCGCGATCTCGCCGGCTTTCCAGGTTTTTCCCTGGTCGTCGCTGACGATCGTGGACACCACCGAAGGCCGATGGGCGTGTCCGCCGGTGCCCGTGGACAGCCAGACCGGCGCCACCAGCCGGCCATTCTTCAGCTGGATGCCATGCGCTGGCCCGGTGGCCAGTACCTTCCAGTCGTAGTCCTTGCGGAACGCCTCGAAGACTGGCGTGATTTCCACCGGCTTGGAAAAGGTCTGCCCGTCATCATCGCTGCGCTGATAAAAGCAGCGCAGGTATTCGAGGCAGAACAGGAAATGGACCGTGCCGGTCTTGGCGTCGGCAATGGCGACCGGGTTGTTATAAGTGACGTCGTCCGGCTGCGCCAGCTTCTGGGCCAGGGCGACCGGATTCTTCTTGAACGGCCCGTCCACTTCGGCAATCTTCTTGGCGGCGGACCAGGTCTTGCCGCCGTCCGTGCTGCGTCGCATCAGGATGTCGATGGTACACCAGTCGCTGCGGTCGCTCTTGCGCGCCTCGCAGTAGGCCAGCAGCGTACCCTTGGCCGTGACGACGATCCCCGGAATGCGGTAGAGGGCGTAACCGTCCTTGCCGGCCTCGAAGAGGTCGAACTTGTCGAGCAGGGGTTCGGCCGCGCCCGCGATCGGACCGCCGGCGAGCAATAAGATCAAGGCGGCGAACAGCGTCGAGAGCGTATGTCGTGGTTGCATGATGTACTCCAGCGAGGTCGTGACCGGTTCCGCGAACGCCATCCGCATTTTTCGGCCCAAGGCCGCTGCTGGCATTTTCGGGAGTTTCGGGAGGTCCGGCAATGTTCGTCTTTGTCATCTACGGCACTCACGAAGTGCCTGTCGATTCGCATACTTGCCTGACGGCTTGCCCACAGTGCCGACAACGGCAAGCCTTCTCCGTGCAACGGATCCGCCGCTACGCCACCTTGTTTTTCGTGCCGTTATTCCCCTTGTCGGATCGTTACGTCGCTGGCTGTCCAGGGTGCCAGACGACTTATGAGTGGTTCACGCAAACCAGCTGCGCCCGATGCCGGGGCGTCAGCTTCCTGGAGACGTTGCACCGCCAACGCGGCAAGTGCTGGAACTGCGGTGTGCGGCTCAGCCACGATCCGACCATCGTGCCGCAAGACATGGCAGTCGATGTGTTGCCGGCTAGCACAGCGCCGGCCACCGGCATAGGGCAGGAAGCGGAGGCAGGCGAACCGCCGCCAGGCCCACAGGCCGCGCCCGTGCAACTCACGCATCGCGCGGGGGAAGCCATTCGCTTCGTTGGACCACGGCCACCCGGACGTCCACAGACTGCACCCGTGCAGCTGCGCCGATGGCTGGCCATTGGCGGCGGCCTTTTGGCCGTCTCGATCCTGATGGGCGGCTGCTTGCTCTACTGGCTGTACGCGACATTTCTGGAGAGAATCCAGGCCGCGCCGCGCTATCGGTTTTCGACGTATCGCGAAGCGAATGCGTCGCCGGCCTGGATGGTCCTGTTTCATTCTTCCGATCCAGCCATCTGGAATCGCGACGTCGATCGCGGCGCTGAAGACTTCGCACTAGCGCTGGCCAACGCGCCGGACACAATTCGCTATTTGCGGCTGCGGCACGGCAAGGAGTACGTCATCATTCCGATCACGAAAGCGGGCTTGCGAACCGGGAGCGCGGACGGCCGCTATCACTGGATCGGCGACGGCGAATCAACGTCCGCTGTCCGGAGCCTGGGCATCCTCGATTCTGAAGCGCGGGCCGGACCAGGGCAAATCGTCCTGGGCGGCGAACCGCCGTCCAGCGGTTGGGGCTTCGGCCATCCGCTCAGCGCTCCCAACGCACAGGGCCGCTGCTGGAACGGTCAGACCTTGCCGACGGCGGTCTTTGAAATTGCGGTACAGGTGGGAGAATTGTCCGCGGCGGAACAGCGAAAACTGCTGCGATAAGGCAACTGCCGCGTGCTGCGGTCGCTCATCAATGGCCGGAAAGCGGTTGTCCGTAGCTGCGCTTGCCTGTTGGCGCGGCGTCGAGTTGGTATACTCCAATCACCCAGGATTATCCGCGCGCTTCGGCAGACAAGACCATGAGCCAACTCACCTTCGATTTCGACGTCGTCGTCGTCGGCGCGGGCCATGCCGGCGTGGAAGCCGCCCTCGCGCCCGCCCGCATGGGCCTGAAGACCGTGCTGCTCACCATGAGCGCCGACACGGTGGCCCAGATGAGCTGTAATCCGGCTATCGGCGGCGTGGCCAAGGGGCAGATCGTCCGCGAAATCGACGCGCTCGGTGGCGAGATGGGCAAGGTCATCGACGAGACCGCCATTCAGTTCCGCATGCTGAACCTCACGAAGGGGCCGGCCATGCACTCGCCCCGCGCCCAAGCGGACAAGAAGGCTTATCAATTCGAGATGAAACGGCGGGTCGAGGCCCAGGAGAACCTCACGCTCCGGCAGGAGATCGTCGAAGGGCTGTTGCTCGAGGACCTCCCGAATGCGGATGCAGTTGCCGGTCCCGCCTATCGAGTCCTGGGCGTGCTGGCGCGCGGCGCTACCCTGTATCGGGCGCGGGCGGTCATTCTCACGACGGGCACCTTCCTCAAGGCACTGATGCACACCGGCGAGGCCCAGACACGCGGCGGCCGGGCCGGCGATCAGTCCGCCGAGATGCTGAGCGAGAGCTTGACCACCTGCGGCTTTGAGTTGGCTCGCTTCAAGACCGGCACGCCCTGCCGGCTGAATGGCCGGACCATCGACTTCGCGCAGTGCGAACCGCAACCCGGTGATGCCGAGCCGCGTCCGTTCAGCTTTGCCACCGACCGCGTGACGCAGCCCCAGATGCTGTGCCATATCACCTACACGAACGAGAAGGTCCACGAGCTGATTCGCGCCAACCTGCACCGCGCCCCGATGTACTCCGGGCAAATTTGCAGCCGGGGACCGCGCTACTGCCCGTCCATCGAGGACAAGGTGGTGCGCTTCGCCGACAAGGACCGCCATCAGATATTCCTCGAACCCGAAGGCCGACAGACCCTCGAATACTATTGCAACGGCATCAGCACCAGCCTGCCCAAGGACGTGCAGCAGGCGATGCTTCAACACATCCCCGGACTCGAAAAAGCGGAAATCCTCCGCTGGGGCTATGCCGTCGAATACGACTACGCGCCGCCGACGCAGTTGCTGCCCACGCTGGAAACCAAGCGGGCGGCGGGGTTGTACTTCGCCGGGCAGATCAATGGCACCACCGGCTACGAGGAAGCCGCTGCCCAGGGACTGATGGCGGGCATCAACGCCGCCTTGTCGATCAAGGGCGAGCCGCCGCTGGTGCTGGACCGCAGCCAGGCATACATCGGCGTGCTGATCGACGACCTGGTGACGAAGGGGGCGGATGAACCGTATCGCATGTTCACGTCGCGGGCCGAGTATCGCCTGCTGTTGCGCCACGACAATGCCGACCGCCGGCTGACGCCGCTCGGCCGGCGCGTCGGCTTG
Organism: Planctomycetales bacterium; assembly: GCA_020054355.1. GTDB lineage: Bacteria > Planctomycetota > Planctomycetia > Gemmatales > Gemmataceae > JAGVLI01. Next base: position 6,069 of record JAGVLI010000757.1, read on the forward strand.
GTGAATGACCCCGCCTGGCAGCGCTTGCGGAAGAAAGAAGAAGGCATCACCTGGGCACAGAAGCTCCTGCGCGAAAGCAAGCACGACGGAAACACGCTGGAACGCTGGCTGTGCCGGCCGGAAACGACCTGGGACCAGCTGGTCGCCTGGAATGAGGAGCTGGCGGGGTTCGCGCCCGAGGTCGTCGAGCAGGTCATGCTCGAAGCCAAGTACGCCGGCTACATCGAACGCCAGGCCCAGCAAGTGGCGCGCTTTCAGAAGCTGGAAAGCAAGACAATCCCCGCGCACTTCGACTTCGCGGGCCTGCCCCAACTCCGCCACGAAGCCCGCGAGAAGCTGGCTCGGATTCGGCCCGGCAACATCGGCCAGGCCAGCCGCATCAGCGGCATCACGTCGGCGGACCTGGCTGTCTTGCTGATGTATCTCGGCTAACAACCCCGATTGATCGTTTCGCGCTGCAACCCCTTCCACGAACCTGCCGCACGTCTCCCGTGTCTTCACCGCGAATCCCCGTGGCGCTCCTCGCTCTGGTTTCGCTCGGTGTGGAGAAAAGATCGCGAACAGCGGTTGGGCGAAAGGGCCACTGGCGTCAACGGTTGCTCGGTGCAACCGAGGAGTTGTTTGTCGTGAAGAAGGTCCATGTCAACGTCGGCACGATCGGTCACATCGACCACGGCAAGACCACCCTGACGGCCGCCATCCTCGCCGTCCAGGCCCAGCAAGGGCTGGCCAAGCTAAAGAGCTACAAGGACATCGCCAAAGGCGGCACGGTGCGGGACGAGCACAAGACCGTCACCATCGTCACCAGCCATGTCGAGTACGAGACGGCCACGCGGCACTACGCCCACATCGATTGCCCCGGTCATGCGGACTACATCAAGAACATGATTACCGGGGCGGCGCAGATGGACGGCGCGATCCTGTTGCTCTCGGCGGTGGACGGCCCGATGCCGCAAACGCGGGAGCATATCCTGCTGGCCCGGCAAGTAGGCATCCCCCAACTGGTCGTCTTCGTCAACAAGTGCGACCTCGTGGACGACCCGGAACTGATCGATCTGGTCGAACTCGAAGCCCGCGAACTGCTCAAGAAGTACGGCTTCGACGGCGACCGGACGCCCTGCATCCGAGGTAACGCACGGGGCGCGCTGGAGCGACCGGCCGAGCCGCTGGCCAATCGTTGCATCGGCGAATTGCTGGACGCGCTGGACACGTACATTCCTGCCCCGCTCCGCGACATCGACAAGCCGTTCCTCATGCCCATCGAGGGTGTCCACACCATCGAAGGCCGCGGCACGGTGGCGACGGGCCGGATCGAGCAGGGTGTCGTTACGGTCGGCCAGAAGGTCGAAATCCTCGGCCTGGGTGAAGTGCTGGAAAGCGTCTGCACCAGCGTCGAGGCGTTCAAACGGCCTCAGCATGAAGGTGAGGCCGGCCAGAACGTCGGGCTGCTGCTGCGCGGCATCAAGGCCGAGCAGATTCAGCGCGGCCAGGTGATCGCGGCCCCACGGACGATCCGTCCGCGAACGAAGTTCACCAGCGAGGTTTACGTCCTGAGCAAGGCGGAAGGAGGACGGCACACCCCGTTCTTCAGCGGTTACAAGCCGCAGTTCTTCTTCAGGACCACGAACGTCACGGGTGAAGCGAGTTTGGCGGATGGCGTCGAGATGGTCCTGCCGGGCGACAACACTCGGCTGGCCGTCAGCCTGGACAAGCCGGTGGCCCTCGAAGTCGGGAGCCGCTTCGCCATCCGGGAAGGCGGCAAGACGGTCGGCTCCGGCGTCATCACCGAGGTTTTGTAGCAACCGAGCGGGGGTGGAGGTTTTCCTCCGCCCCCATTGCTTGCGCATGTACAGACCGCCAGAGTGTGCTTCATACAATAGTCCTCCGAGTTTCCTTGCCAGTCCGCAACTGCTCGGAGGATGAGCGCGTGCCACGGTCCCTGATTGCTGCCCTTGCTTGCTTCGGTTGCTTGCTCGGCTCCCCGGCGCGCGCGGAAAACTGGCCGGAGTTTCGCGGCCCCACCGGACAGGGCCTGGCGACCAAGGCCCTGCCGACCGAATGGAACGCCGCCAAGAACGTCGTCTGGAAGCAGCCGTTGCCTGGCCTCGGCTGGTCGTCGCCGATTGTCTGGGAAGGCAAAATCTACCTGACGGCCAGCGTACCCATCCCCGACAGCGCCAATGGCGATCAGTCGTTGACCGCGCTCTGCCTGGACGCCAAGGCGGGCAAGCTGCTCTGGGAGAAGGAAGTCTTTCGCCAGGACGGCAAGAAAGCGCCGCGCATCCACGAAAAGAACAGCCATGCCAGCCCCACGCCCCTGACCGACGGCCAGCGGCTGTACGTCCATTTCGGCCACCAGGGAACCGCCGCACTCGACCTGAACGGCAAGCTGCTCTGGCAGCAAACCGGACTGCGCTACAATCCAGTTCACGGCAACGGCGGAGCGCCCGTCCTCGTCGGCGAACTGCTGGCCTTCAGCAGCGACGGCTTCGACCGGCAATTCGTGGCGGCGCTCGACCGCACCACCGGCAAGCAGGTCTGGAAAACCGACCGCGACAGCGATTCCTTCAAGAAGTTCTCCTTCGGCACGCCGCTGGTCATCGCGGTGAAGGAAAAAAAGCAAATCGTCAGTCCTGGGGCTGGCGCGGTCTGCGCCTATGACCCCGCCACCGGCAAGGAAATCTGGCGCGTCAACTACGGCGATGGCTACTCGGTGGTGCCCCGGCCGGTGTTCGGGCATGGCCTGGTCTTCCTCTCCACCGGCTACGACACGCCGGAATTCCTGGCTATTCGGGCGGACGGCACCGGCGACGTGACCAAGAGCCATGTGGCCTGGAGCCTGAAGAAGGGCGCGCCGCTGACGCCGTCGCCCTTGCTGGTCGGCGACGAGCTGTACCTGGTTTCCGACCTGGGGATCGCGAGTTGTCTCGATGCCCGGACGGGCAAGGTCCACTGGCAGGAGCGCATCGGCGGCGCGCATTCGGCATCGCCGCTCCACGCCGACGGCAAGATTTATTGTCAAAGCGAAGAAGGGGTGGGCACGGTCCTGAAAGCCGGCAAGAAGTTCGAGGTGCTGGCCCGGAACAACCTGGCGGAGCGAACTCTCGCTTCGTATGCGGCGGCGGATGGCGTGCTGTTCATCCGCACCGAAAAGCATCTCTATCGCATCGAGTCGCGGTAAATGAAACAACCGGGCCTGGCGTGTGGGTGCCGCCCAGGTTCACGCCAGGCCATGCTCGCCAGCGGTTCAGCAACGCCGCACCACGCCGACCAGCACGCCGACGATGTGCGCGTCCTCCGACGAATTGACGATGATCGGCTCCATCGCCTCGTTGGCCGGTTCCAGGCGGATCTGGTCCTTCTTGCGGAAGAACCGCTTCAGCGTCGCTTCATTGTTAATCATGGCCACCACCCGCTGGCCGTTCTCGGCGGTTTCCTGCTTGCGGATGATGACGTAGTCGCCGTCGGCGATGTGGTCCTCGATCATCGACTGGCCGCGCACCTGCAAAGCGATGAAGTCCGGGCTGCCGAACAGGTCGTTGAACTCGAGGCGCTCCGCGTTCTCGACCGCCTGGATCGGAGAACCGGCAGCCACTTTGCCGTACAGCGGCACGCTGACCGCCGGTGGACGATGATCGGCCAGCTGGATGGCGCGGGCGTGGCCCGGATCGCGGTGGATCAGTCCCTTGGTCTCCAGGGCCTTCAGGTGGCACATCACCCCGTTCGGCGAGCGGATGTCGAACGCTTCGCCGATTTCCCGAACCGTGGGTCCATAGCCACGGGACTCGATCTTGGTCCGGATGAAGTCGTAAATCTCCCGCTGGCGTGCGGTCAACCGGCTGAAATCGGCCATGATCTCTCTCCTGATTCAGTAAGGTCATTCACCCTGGCAGGTAATCCGCAACAATTGCGGACTGTATGCTCAGAGCGTTCGGAAGAAATGACGTAGGTCAGGCTTTCCAGCCTGACAGTCAGGCTGGAAAGCCTGACCTACGTTTCATGGTTTCCGTTCGCTCTCATCCAGCGATCCCAGCTTCACCATGGTTTCATCGGACTGCGGGTAAGTGTAAGAAAGTATATTATACGTTCGTACACAAAGGAAGAGATATTTTTGGTGAAATTCCGAACATCGGGTATCTTCGACAGAACCGGGTACATCGATTCGCGACCGCTCCACAAAGGACGACCTGCTATTTCTGAAATCCCGAACAACTCCGCGGCCTGGACCGATGCCCTGGCTGCCTTGGTCGAGAGCCGCGACCTGAGCGACGCGCAGATGCGCGGCCTGATGACCGAGATGATCGCCGGCCGCTGTCCGGAGGCCGA
>JAGVLI010000124.1 GCA_020054355.1 Planctomycetales bacterium
CGGCGGCTGCCCGGTCAAGGACCAGAAGAGGGTGCCGCCCAGGCCATAAATATCCGCGCGAATGTCCACGTTGCTCGAATCCCGCGCCTGTTCGGGCGCCAGGTAGTCGATCGTCCCCAGGACCGTGCCAGGCTCGGTCATGCGGTTGCCGAACTGCCGCGCCAGCCCGAAATCCAGCAGCTTGGCTTGCCCCTCGGGCGTCACCAGGATATTGGAGGGTTTGATGTCGCGATGGATCAGCTGGTGCTTGTGCGCTTCGGCCAGCGCGCTGGCGGCCTGGAAGATCAAGTCGCAGGCCTTGGCCGACGGCAACGGGCCATGCTGGTTGACGTACGCCTCCAGGTCGAGCCCCTGCACATACTCCATGACGAAGTAGTGCAGCACGGGCGAGTCCGGATCGGGACTGCACGTCTCCCCGGCGTCCATGGCGCTGACGATATTCGGATGCTGCAACTGGGCCACCGCGCGCATCTCGGCGTAAAAGCGCGGCAGCAACTGCTCGTCCTCGTCGCTGGCCAGGGGCAGGACCTTGATGGCGACCGGGCGGCGCAGGTGGCGGTGCTCGCACTTGTACACCACGCCCATGCCGCCGGCCCCGATCCGTTGCAGGACTCGATAGTTCCCCAGGATTAAGCCGAAGCGCTTCCCCGCCCGGATGCGGGCGACCTGATAGCCGGTCAGCAGGTCCAGTTGCTCCAGTTGTTCCAGCAGCCCCTTGACCTCGGCAACGCCCTGCAGCGCTTCGCGCGCCTGCTTGGGGAGTGCCTCCCAATCCGTCGGTCGGACGATCGAGGTAGTCAGCAATTCGCGCAGCAGGTTCTGGCCGCCGCGGCTGCGCGCGCGCGCGCCCGAGCCGTCCCAGTCGGTCGCGTCCGGTTCGGGATCCGCTAGCCAGCGACCATTGACAGACTGATCCATGAGTGTCCTTCCGTCTCGTCAACTCCGCGGGGCCTCGCTCCCCAGCCTCGGGCGGTGACCGAGCGTCTGGCCGGCCCGGACAAGGTGAGGGACGAACGCCTGGTCGTGCTGCGGCGGAGCCTGTGCGTAGTCATAGTCACTTATCGAGGGGATCAGCGGATTCTTTCACTGGAACGGCGGTTTCCCGTGCAATTGACCCGGAGTCGCCGCTCCGCGCCCCGTACACCGTTGGCAGGGCTGAGTTTGCGACGCAGCCTGGGACATGAAGACGGATTTTCTTTTCGCGGCAGTCAAGCTATGATTGCCGCGCTGCGCTGCCGCCACGCGGCGCCTGGAGGCGAATTCGCATGACCGGGACCTTCGATCTTCTCGACCGGCTTCGAATGACGGCCCGGCACTTGGAGGGCCTGGCCGCGCCTGCCGCGCGGCTGGGGCGTCGGTGCAACCCGCAGTTATCCCCAGCGGTAGCGGCGGCGGGACACTATCGTCTTGCGCGCCGCCAACTCCACCGGGGGCAGCCCGAACGCGCCCGCCGTCATCTGCGGCGAGTACTGCGCCACCGACCCGGTTGGGCACGGCCTCATTATTTGCTGGCGAGGATCCTGGAACTGGGCGGCGAGCGGGACGCGGAACGCGCTGCGGCCCACTACCGTCGCGCCGTACAGCTGCGTCCCGATCGCGCCGACTGGTTGGCTGACTTCGGCCTTTTTTTGGTTGCCCGCGCGGACCTCGGCGAAGGGCTATGGAGCTTGCGCCGAGCTGCCGCCCTGGCGCCACGGCAGGTAGCCGTCATCTCCAAGATCGCCCAAGGCCTCGACCGCGCCGGCTGTCGTACGGAAGCCCTTTGGCTGCTGTGGGCTGCTCGCGCCAATCACCCTGACGACCCGCAGTTGACCGAGCTTTGGGACGCATTCCTCGAGAGGCAAGGCGCCGATCAACCTGGACGACACAGTTCACTGCCGCCATCGCCGGAGCTGCCGTCGCCGGCCTCCGACGCACCTTCCTTCATTTCCAGACGCGCGGTGGGTTGAACGAAATCCAACTGCTGAAGGACGCTGAGCGCGCTACCGCAGCCATCCAACCGGCAGCCCGAGAGCCTCCTGCCTGCCGCAGTTGACTGCCGGAACTCCCCAGGGCTGCACTCTCAGCGGCGTCTGCCATGTTTGCCAGGCGCCGATCAGCAGGGCCGTCCGGCCCTGCTGCCAGTGACAACCACCGCAAACGAAACCAGAAAGTGCTCAACACGCAAAGCCACGTCAGGGGCAGGAGCTCAACTGCAAAATCCCGCACGGTGATTTAGTACCGCACTGGGTCGTTCAAGTAGGACCAGTGGGCCGAGCAGTTGATCCGAGACCAGCGCATCGAAGCGAGGCTCGTTGGCATCCACTGCACCCAGGAATCGTGCAACTGGTTCGCCCTCATCCGTGGCCAGAAACGCCTTCGTCTCCCGGCCACGGCAGCAACGCGCGCTTTCCTACTACGTCCTCGATCCACAACTTGGCCTTCTTCATGTCCGCCTGCAAACCTGGGCACCGTTCGCGCTCCAGGTCTACGTCCATGGCCACGATTGGCTTGCCCCGCAGTTGGACCGTCTGGGGCTGGGTTTCGTGCAAAAACACAACGCCTTCACGCACCTGGACGATCCGATCCAAGCCCAGCGTCAAGCCGAACCGCTTCGCTCAGCTTGACTGGCCCGCGATCCACCAGCGTTACGCCCGCCCGGTCAATCCGCTGCTGCGCAAGGAACTGGCGTGTTTCCGGGTTCGCTGGGTGGTCGATCAAGCCGAGTTCGCCACCGACCTCCTGTTCCAGAGCCCGGCGGCGTTGGCCGAGCTGTATCAAGTGCTCCTGCAGTTTGCGACCGTGACGTTCACCCCCAAGGACATCGTGGGATTCCTCAACCGCAAATAAGGTAGCCGCTTCGACGGCGCCATGCGGATCGAAGTCAAAACCGCCCGTCTACTCAACACCCGGATCAAGCATCGCATGACCACGAACTGGCTTATGTTGTACGACAAGTTCGGCCTGGTTCCGCGGGGGGAAACTGTCATCAACCACCCCCCAGGTATTCTCGGCCTTCCGAACGCGCCATCACCGCGACGGTACGACCACCTGCGGTCGGTTCTCCGTGAACAAGGACACGGGCAGCCTCCTCCACTACGGGCATCAGAAGAAACCAGGACGGGCTGACCCTTACTCGGCGCCCGGTTCGCCGGGCGCGACGATGCTCGAGTCGCCCAAATCTGGGCAGACTGGTCCTCGCGCTTGTTGTACTTCACCGGGGGTGAGGGGTCTCGCGACTTCCGCATGATTGAATCCGGCATGGTCGTGGACACGACCATGCCGCATTCAATCATCCGATGAACTTACGGAAGTGCCAATTCTCCAAGAAGCTCCACCGACTCAATGCGACGTTCTTTCGCCTGTGACTTCCTCTTCCTTCGTTGGCTGCTCCTCGCTGAGCAAAAAAACCTCGCGCGCTGGCCGGCGAA
>JAGVLI010000517.1 GCA_020054355.1 Planctomycetales bacterium
ACCGCCCGCCAGGTCGCACAGGTCGCCGGCCAGCAGTGCTCCCGGCACCGAGGCGCTGTGCGGGATCAGCACGGCGAAATGCCCCAGCACGCCGTGATAGCTGCTCAACCCGCCCGCCAGGTAGACGGCGCGGATATCGTCTTCGTAAAGAGCGCCGAACAGCGCCAGCAGCCCGCCCAGCGGTTCCGGCCCCTTCGGCCAGCCGTCCACGCCGCGCGGCACCTTGAAGTTCGTCTCGGCGGAGTTGGTCGGCCCGAAGGCCTCGCCCCAGAGCGCGATCCGCTTGGCATCGACGTCCTTGCGTCCGCGCAGATAGGCCAGCACCGAACGCAGGTCGCGCAGCCGCTGGCCGAGCAAGGTTTCGCCGAACAGCTGCAAGTTGGTGGACAGGTCGGTATCGCCCGCGCGCGTCTCGCCGGTGCCGCGCACCTCCGGCAACACCACGATCGCGCCGCCCTGGATGAGCTTCTGCAATTCGCCGGCCCGCTCCTTCAGGAAGCCCGCCTTGCCGGTTTGCGCCAGGCCGATGACGACCGGCGCGGGGCCAGCCAATTTCGCGGGAGCCAGCACCAGCACCGGCACCACGATGCCCGGCTCCACCTCCAGAACGATGCGCTCGACCTTCGCGCCGGCCATGGGCTGATCGTCGGTCGCGCTGGTCTTGACGACGGGCGGCTTGGCGGGTGTCACCGGACCGAGCAGCTTGCTCCAGTCGTCCCGCAACAGTTGCCGGCGCTCGGCGGGCGACTTGCCGGCGAGCTTCTTGCGGGCGGCTTCGATGCGCTCCTGGCCCAGGGCCGTCATCAGTTCGTTCAGGCTTTTCGGCTTCAGTTCCTGGCGAGCCTGCTCGGTCAAGCAAGTCAATTGCTCGCGCGGCAGCGGCTTGCTGTATTCATCCTTCTCCGCGACCTTGATGCCGAACCAGCGGTCGAAGAGCGGATGGATCATGCGGCGGTGGAACTCGCCGATATTCGTGCAGTGCGATGCCTCCGGCGGCTTGCCGCTCAGCAGGCCCTTGCCGTGCGCGGCGCCGAGGTCATCGGGAACCTTGTAGAACTCGCCCCAGATTTTCCGGTAGCGCTTCCAGACCGGATCGCGTTCCTGGTCCCAGGAAAACTCGTGGGCATGGATAAGCCGGCGCGGCGCGGTGCTGCCGACGATGACCCAGTGCAGGAAATCGTCGCGGCCGCCCAGGCGCAGGCCGCGCGTCGAATCCCAGTAGGAACCGCCCAGGTAGTTGAAGCTCGTCTCGGCATCCTCGGGCAGCGGATACTTGCTCTCCGGTTGCGGCCCGCCGAAGTTGAACGGCACGCAGCAGGTAATCCGCTTGTCCAGCGCGGCGGTCACTCCGGCCGGGTCGCCGCCGCCGGCGACCGCGCCCAGCAGAATAATCTTCTTCGGGTCGATGCCCTCGCGGGCCAGCAGCAGATCGACGCCGCGCATCAGGTCCCAGGCCATCCAGCCCATCAGGCTGTCGCCGAGGAGTTGCAGCTGCACGCCGGTATCCTGACGGAAGAAGTAATCTTGCCGGCTGGCGCGATACGGCTTGGCATAGTCCTCGTCCTTGTGGAAGGGGTGCGACCGGCGTTCGCCGTAACCGACCTGGTCGATGACCAGCACCAGGCAGCCGGCCCGCGCCCAGGTCATGCCCATGTCCTGCATCTCGCTCTGCGGTTTATCGCGATGATGGGCGTGCGCGATCAGGATGCCCGGCATCGCCTTGCCCGGCGTGGCCGGCACATACAGGTTGCCCGTCACCCACTGTCCCGGCCGGCTCTCGTAGACCACATTCTCGATGGTGAAGCCGTCGCCCTTCACGGTCCCGGTAGTCCGCACGTTGAGCTTCGCGGGCGGCGCGGGATACTCGCCCAGCGACTGACGCAAGCGCTCGATCCGCTCGTCGCGAAACTTCTCCCACTGCTCGCGACTGGTGATCTTGGACCACGCCTCGCGGTTGCGGGCATTGACCTCCGCCGAGCGCCGACCAATGTCGCGGTCGATCATGCCAGCCGCTTCCTTGCGCTGCTCCTTGGTGAGCGCGTCCGGCACGAGCTTGGCCAGGTCCGTTACGTCGTCGGCAGCGGACGGCGAAGCCAGTCCGAGTGCCAGGATGGCGAAACCCAGTACCCAGACGGACAGTCGAACGAAGGCGATTCGCTGGCAGGTCATGATTGCGCTCCTGATAGTAAGCCCGTTCGCCGAGCAGTCAAGGCGGCCAAGGGGCCGGCAGACCATGAAAGCTAATCAAGTGATTGCGGACGGCGCTGTCGGTGCAACGTGCCAATCGGCGGAATAAATACGGCAGCTCGCTCGAGTAGTTGTTGTGAATGATCGGCCGCGGGTTGACGCCGTGGGCGATCCGGTGGCGGTAAGTCATGGCCTCCGTCAGGCGTGCCACGGCCTGCGCCGAGGTGCAGTTTTGCCAGGTCCAGGAAAGCTGCACGTCCGCCAGTCCGAGACAATTGCGGATGAGCCGTTCGACGTTGACCGCGTTCGGCGTATTGAAGTTGCCGAGCAGACCCATCGCGTATGCGTTCAGCGCCGGCCACGCGCCCAGCGCCGGCACGGGCGGCCGCAGTGCCTGCACCGACTCCCGCATCAGTTCCTCGACATAGGACTCCCACGCCGACACGCTCATGACGACGGCGGCACGGTTCAATGAGGCCAGCCCGTACTGTCTTCCGGCGCTCCCGGTCCGGAGTTCGCCGTGAGCGTCGTCCAATTCGTCCGCGTCAAGCAGCAGCTGTTCCAGGTGGACGGAAAAAGCGTTGGACGGCACAGCGACGCTCCTCCGGCGGGACCAGCGGCGAAAGCAGGAGTCCTGGCGAGCAAATCCGCTCCCACGAAATCCTAGCCGCCGGAGCTAACGGACGTGAGCGCCAGCTGGTCCACGTCGATGCCGTGCTTTCCCAGCTCGGCCAGACCGTCCGTCAAGTAGTCCGCCAAGGATGCCTGCGACATCAGCTGCAAGACTGCCCGTTCTGGCTGCGCGAACCGCCCCTTCAACGATTCGTAGCGCCCCGCCAGGTCGTCCGTCCCGAAGTCTCCCCGCCCGAGATACACGAGCAGAACGAGTTGCTGAAGGACATCTACCGGCAGGCTCGCCAGGAGGTCCCTCAGCTGGTTCTCCTCCGGCGGCGGTGGTCCGGAGTCCTCTCCCGGAGAAACAAACGGGTAGTCACGATGTCGTTTCGGGAGTTCGGTGTCCCAGTATTGCTGGATGGCTGCGGCGAGAGCGATCACCTGCTTGACGGCTTCGGACAGCTTCATCGGTCCCCCTCTCCACCCAGGGATGGCAGCACACGGTTTGCCTTGTCCATTATATGGTGCTGCTTCGGCGATTCGTGGGTCTATCAGGCCACCGACGCTTTGGCATGCTTGCGGGGTGTCGTTCCTCGGATGCCGGCCCTGGTCAGTTGCCCCGCAAGCATGGCACCCGGCGCAGCCGCATCCTATGATTTGGCTGAAAAATCGCATATTCTGAAATGGTACACCGAGGGGAAATCGCCCTTGGTTGCAATTTCGTCCTTCAGTACGTCGCAGGGTCGTTCCTTCTGCAACTTGTCGAGGAATGAATCGATAACCGTCAGGAACGTGAGATCCGTGCCGTGCGGATGTAACTTGTTGAATTTACACTGTTCGCGCGAACGGCAGATGCGTTCCAAGTCAGCCGGGGGCACTTTGCTCAAGTCTCGCGAACAAACGACCCAGACGAAGATATGAGGTTGCTTGACGCAGACATCCTTGAATATCCCCGGCATCACTCGCCAGCCCTTGCTCAGTTTTTTGTTCTGAATCGCCTTCCACATTTTCTTGAGATTGTTGCCGTGGACTGCCAGTTCTTTCTTTAGACCCACAGCGGCGCGATCATAGTTGAACTTGAACTCCAGCCGCTTCTCATTCACGAACAGATCGCACCGTCCTTTCTCCAACTCAAACTTGTAGCCTCGGCTCCGTAGGCATTTGGCAAGCAGATAGACGATGGGCCGTTCTTGCATAATGCTCGCCAAATAGCAGCTGATTTCTTCCAGGCCATGCTTGAACTCGGTGGACCGAAGAATGCCCTGAAGCATCGCCGCGTTCATCGACAACTCCACGGTTGGCTGTTGAGCATGATCCCCGGTTCACCTCTCCGCCGGCTCAAAGCGATACAGCATGTTGTTCGCATTCGGACTGTAAAACAGCCGGCCATTCGCCGCCGTCGGCGTGGTGCAGGCCCGCGGCGCGAACCCCAGGCTTTGCCAGACGATCTTGCCCGAATCGACGTCGCGCGCGTACAGGCCGCTGCTGC
>JAGVLI010000440.1 GCA_020054355.1 Planctomycetales bacterium
AGCAGGACCAGGAGCGCGCCGAGCAACTGGGCCGCGACTTGCAGCTGCATCCCCTGGAGGGGGACGCCGGCCCCGCGCTCGTCAACCTGGCGCGCGACCAGCAGTACGACCTGGTGATTCTCGCCCTGCCCGGCCAGATGCCGTCCGAGCACGGCTTGCCGCTGCCGTCCTGGGCCGACTATCTGCTGCGTCATACCCACGGCCGGGTCTTCCTGGCTGCTCCTCCGGTAATCCCACACGAAGTCGTCGACACCGATCAACCGGTGGCCGCCGAGGCGCCGCCAGCGCCAGGGACCGGGCCAAAGCCATGAGTTCGCCGCCCGGCCAGAAAACGCGGCACCGCGTGACCAGGGGCTGGGCAGCGTTCGGGAAAACTCCTGATGGTGCGCGCCGCCGACTTCGGGTAGATTGGTACGCTCTAGAGCGTTTTGCAGGCGCGCGGAGCGGTCGAGGGAGGGCGAGGCTCCTGCCGAGCCGGAACCGCCCGCGATTCAATGGCTCGGCAGGAGCCTCGCCCTCCCGGTTGCTGCATCCGCATGCAAACTGCTCTAGTCCCCCGAACTGGATGCTGGCGCAACCGTCAAACGAACCCGGAACTCGCCGACGCGCAGACAGGCCGTCCCGTCGAGCCGTCTTGCCCGCAGGAGCCTGCCGATGCCTTCACCGGCTACCATCGACGCATTCCTCGAAGTCGTCCGTCAGTCCGAATTGGTGGATGCCAAGCGTCTCAAGGCTTGCGTGCAGCGCGCCAATGCCGCCAAGCCGCCTGCCAATCCCCGCGAGCTTTCCGAATTCATGGTGAAGGACGGTCTGCTCACCAATCATCAGGCCGTGCTGCTGGTCAAAGGCCGCTGGGATTGCTTTCGCATCGGCCCCTATCGCATCCTGGAACGGCTGGGCTTCGGCGCCACGAGCAACGTCTACCTGTGCGAGCATCGCGCCACCAATGTCCGCGTCGCCGTGAAGGCGATGACGACCGGCAAGACCAAGGACCCCGTGGCCCTGAAGCGCTTCTATCGCGAAGCCCGGGCCGCGTCCTCGCTCGATCATCCGAATATCGTCCGGGTGCGCGACGTGGACTGGGACGACCAGTTTGAATACATGGTGATGGATTTCGTCGATGGCTCCAGCATCCAGGACATCGTGCAGCGCTTCGGCGCCATGGACGTCAGCCGGGCGGCGCATTACATCTCGCAGGCGGCGCTGGGGTTGCAGTTCGCGCACGAAGCGGGCCTGGTGCATCGCGACATCAAGCCCGGCAACATCCTGATCGACCGCACCGGCGCCGTGAAAATCCTCGACATGGGCCTGGCCCGCTTTCTCCAGGAAGACGACGCCCGCTTGACCACGGGCGAAGTGCTGGGCATGCCGGAGTATCTCGCTCCGGAGCAAGCGGTGGACAGTCATAACGTGGACCGCCGCGCCGATATATACAGCCTGGGGGCCATCTTCTACTTCATGCTGACGGGCAAGGCGCCCTACAGCGAGGAGAAATCCTCGGCGGGCAAGCTGCTGAGCAAGGAGAAACGCCCCCCGAAGCCGATCCGCGACGCGCGCCCCGAAGTCCCCGAGGAGCTGATCGCCATCGTGGACCGCATGATGGCCCGGAAGCCGGACGACCGCTTTCAGGCCGCGCGCGACGTCGAGGAGGCGCTCGCTCCGTGGACCGAGACCCCGATCGAGCCGCCTCCGGAGAAGGAGATGCCCCAGCTCAGCAAAGCGGCCTTGACTGGCCAGGGGCGCGCCGCGAAAGCCGAGGGCGAAGCCGGCACGGACGAGCAGCCAGCCTCACCCATCGTGCAGATTCTCGCCATCGTGCTGCTCGGACTGGCCAGCTTCGCGCTGGCCTGGATGCTGTTCGGCAACAAGAAGTGAGGCCGCGACCTGGCCGCCGCCCGCGAAAATTGAGCGAACCTCGAGAATTTGCTGGACATCGCCTGGGGGCGCGTGCAATTCCATCCTCGAAAGGATCACCGCATGAAATCGCTCGTTGCCCTGTTCTTGCCGAGTGTACTGCTGTCCGCCTGGCTGCTGGGTTCGCCCGCTGCTCCGCCCGCCGCGACTGGCAAGGAACCCGAACAGCGCGGCCTGCTGCGCCTGAAAGGCCACGACAAGCACGTGGCCGCGCTGGCCTTTTCCCCCGACGACAAACTGCTGGCCTCCGGCTCCCTCGACGGCACCATCTGCCTCTGGGAAGTCGCCACCGGCAAGCAGCTGCGCAAATGGACGGCCCACAAAGGCCGCGAGTGGGAACCGCACATCATCGGCGTCTACAGCCTCGTCTTCTCCCGCGACGGCAAGACGGTGTATTCCTCCGGCGTCGAGAAGTTGATCCGCTGCTGGGACCCGGCCACCGGGAAGGAAATCGGCAAGCTCGAAGGACACCAGGACCGCATCGCGACGCTGGCCCTGTCGCCGGACGGCAAGCTCCTGGCGTCGGGCAGCTACGACAAGACCATTCGCCTGTGGGACGTGGCCACGGGCAAGGAAGTGCGGCAGTTGCTGGGCCACGGCAACCGGGTCAGTTCGATTGCCTTCTCGCCCGACGGCAAGCAACTGGTGTCCGGCGGGGCGACGAACGAGGCGATCAACCTGCCGGGCGGCAACGTTCTGAAGAGCGGCTGGGCCGACCATGTGCGGCTGTGGGACGTGGATAAGGGCCAGGAATTGCGAAAGTTTGCGACCAAGGGATGCACGGTGGCATTCTCCGCCGATGGCGTGACAATTGCCGCAGGCGGGTCAGTCCCCTTCATCCGCCCAAGCCCGGATGATCCCACACGGACGGCGATTGACGGTGAAACGTCTTTCAGCTTACTGGACGCGATCACCGGCGAGGTTATCCGCAAGATCAAATATCTTGGCGGCGCGGGCGCCTTCTCACCGGACGGCAAGATAATGGCTTCTTACTATTCCGGTGCCCAGATGCATGCCTCAAGCTTCGGCTCTATCGGCGATTATGTGGAGGAGGTCCGGCGATCCGACTATCGCCTGCGTTTGTGTGAAATGATGACTGGCAAGGATATCCTCGTCTTGCCTGAGAAATGGCCCATGCTGATGGCTTTTTCTTTCCGCGGGGACCGTTTGGCGGCGAGCAATTCTGACGGCCAATTGCTGATTTGGAACCTCTGGAGCGGCGCCTTTAATGGGTTGGCCGACCAGGCTCAATTTGAAGCAAAACAGTTGAGCCAGTTTTGGAATGATCTGACGACAGAAGACGCGGGCCGTGCCTACCGCGCAGCCTGGGCCATGACGACCGCGCCGGACCAAACTCTCTCGTTGTTCAAAGACATGCTGAAGCCGTCCGCCGAGCCGGAGGAAAAGCGCGTCAAGCAGGTGCTGGAGCAGTTGGGCGACGGCCGGTTCGCCAACCGCGAAGCCGCCGCTCAGGAACTCAAGAAATTCGGCCGGGGCATCGAGCCAGCTTTGCGAGAATCGCTCCGGTCCGAACTGCCCTTGGATGTGCGGACCCTCATCGAGGGAGTCTTGGCGGATGCCAAGACCGCCATCCCCAGCGCCGAAGACTTGCGCTCCCTGCGTGGCGTGCAAGTGCTCGAAGCCGTCGGGTCGTCGGAAGCTCGGCAACTGCTCGAAACCCTGGCAGGCGGCTCGCCCTACGCCCTGACTACGCAGCATGCCCGCGCCGCGCTGGCGCGAAAGGAGGTCCGTCCGTGACTCGCCGTTTCATTTTGCTCGTGCCGTG
>JAGVLI010000191.1 GCA_020054355.1 Planctomycetales bacterium
TAAACGGCTTGTGGTTATCCGTGCCCGTTCAAACCCTCTTCGAGCGCCTTCAGCATCTTTTCAATGTCCGAGTCCGGCGGAATCTCGCCGCGCTTCTGGGCCTCGCGGAACTCTTGCTCGAAAGTCTTCAGCGAACCCCGGCTGGCCAAGCGGGCGATCGGTCCCATCTTAGCGATGAACATGACACCGTTCAGGTGGTCGATCTCGTGCTGCCAGCAGCGGGCGGCCAGGTCGCTGGCGGTGATCTCGACGGCCTCGCCCTGCATGTTGTACGCCTGCACCTTGACCGTCTTGGCCCGGCGCACCTTCTGGAACAGTCCGGGAAAGCTCAGGCAGCCTTCCTCGTCCTCCATCACGCCCTTGCGCTCGACAATCACCGGGTTGATATAGACCTCTTCCTTGTCCTTCTGTTCGGGATCGCCGGTGATGTTGCAGACCAGCAGCTGGTAGGGCAGCGCCACCTGGTTGGCGGCCAGCCCCAGGCCCTTCGCCTCGTACATGGTTTCGATCATGTTGCCGACCTGGATGCGCAGGTCCTTATCGATACGCGGCACCGGCCTGGTGGGATGTACCAGCGCGGGATGCGGGTAATGGACTACCTTCATGAGATGCTCCGACGCTCGCTCGAATGTTCTTTCTCACATTATATCCGGCCGCGCGGTCGCGTGCTAAACCGCAAGCGGGGCGCTAGAGCATCCCGCGCTCGAAGTTGGCCGCCAGCGCGGTTCGGCCGAATTTCCCCGCGCGCACCAGTCGCCAGCGGTCGCGCACGGCCTGCGCTTCGTAAGGACGATAGATGAAATCGGCTCGCAGGTACACCGCGCCCGCTTTCGCCAGGTCCTTGAGCCGATGGGCCACGCAGTAGGGCTCCTGGTTCAGCACGATGGTCCGGCAATGGTAATCCAGGGCCGTCACCTTCTCGCCGTGGCTGGAGACCATCTCCATGCTCTCGAACTTGCAGTTGGCCTTGCCGGGACAGCCGCCGATCAGGTTGGCGTAGGCGCACGATTCAGCGAGGAACTGCGGCGTATCCTGGTGGACGATGACGCAGGCTTGCCCGGCGAACTCCGCCAGCAGCGAGCGCATGTTGTTCAGCCCATCCTCGGGCGACAGCGCGAACCGCCGCATCCCCATTTGCATAAGCTGCCGGACGGCTAGCCGATTGACGGCGTAGAGCGACCAGTCAGCCGCCAGGTCGAGGTCTGCGGCGGGTTGCAGCGGGTCCAATCCCAGGTAATCCCAGGCCGAGAGATTGGACGCTTCCCACTTGCTCCAGCCAGCCGCGCGCAGGTTGCGAATCTTCTGCCGCAGCCCCTTTTCTTCCCAGAAGCGGGTCAAGGGCGGCAGGGCCAGACGCAGCTGATCTCGGCCGATCCGGGCGGCCCAGGCGTCGAGCCGTTGCTGCAACACGGCCGGATGATCGCGGGCGATATCGACGATGATTTCCTCGACGCCTTCGAGGTCGCTGTCCTCCAGGGCGTCGAGGAAGCCGATGCGGTCGGCTTTCAGCAGCCAGCGGAACGCGGCGGCTTGGCGAGCGGGGGGCGTAAGCCCGAGGACAGCGCCCCCACCCTGAGACTCCGGCCGCTGACGCGACCGGCTCGCTGGGCTGCACTCGGACTGGATTCGCCTCACACGCGCAGCAGTATGTTCTCGCAGCGACTCTTCCAGGGCAGCCGTCAGTTCACGGCGCAGCTGGTTCAAGCGCGAGACCGGCACGAACAGGCCGGCATCGTTGTGCAGCGTCAGCTGCTTTAACTCCAGGCCGGTGTCGCCGAGTTTGTCGAAGGCGTTTTGCACCGCAATTTGCATCGCTGCCGGTTCGCGCGCCGGCGCGAACGTTCCGGACACACTTCGGCTCACCTCGATGCCCGCAGCGCGGCCGGTGCCGGTCACGGTCTCGGCGGTCACCGTTACCGCGACTTCAACGGGCCGGCGCACGCGGTACAGCCCCGGCTTGGGCCGATGATAGCGATAGCGCTGCTTGACCGCCTGCGAGGAGGAACAACAGACCGGCGCGCCGGTCGGCAACTCCGGATGGTCGCGCGGCAAGCTGACTTCCACTAAGGACCCAGCCGGAGCGGTTATCACATCCTGACGCTTGCCCTGCTTGCCGGGCGTCACTTGCCAGAGCCGTTCGACCGCGAAACCAAAGGGTTTGCCCAGCGTCGGCAGGTCCACTTGCAGGCCGTCGTGGCGCTCGAGCGCCCGGCTGGTGCGAAACCGCAAGCGCGGTTCGGGACCGCCGCCGACGTACTCCACCCGGCCGATGAGCGTGCCCCTGTGGCCGACCGTGTCGCGATCCGCCACTTCCTTGTCCTTGTGCGAGTTCAGGAACAGCCCGGTCCAGGGCCGGCTGAAGACGGTCTGCATGTCGGCTTCGAGTTGTGGCCGTTCCTCGGGGCGCAGCCGGCCGTCGAGCAGCTTGCGGTAGTAGGCGGTGGTGGTGGCCACGTAGAGCGGGCTTTTCTTACGGCCCTCGATCTTGAAGCAGGACACGCCGGCCGCGCTGAGCGCGGGAATGTGGTCGGGCAGCGCCAGGTCCTTCATCGAAAACGGAAACCCCTGGCGCGGATCGCGCTTGACCTCGGTGCCGTCGCGCAGGGTGGCGGGAGCGCCGGTCACGTCGTAGGAATCGCGGCAGGAGTAGGCGCACTTGCCCCGGTTGCCGCTGCGGCCCAGGGTCTGCGACGAGAACAGGCACAGCCCGCTGTACGAGTAGCAGAGTGCCCCGTGAATGAAGACCTCGGTCTCGACGCCCGCTTGTCCGGTGACGTCGCGCACTTCCTCGAAGGTCAGCTCGCGCGCCAGCACGACCCGGTGAAACCCCAGCCGGTGCAGGATCGTGGCCCCAGCCCGATTGTGGACCGCGAGTTGGGTGCTGGCATGCAGTTCCAACTCGGGGAAATACTGGCGGACGAGGTGATAAACGCCCAGGTCCTGGATGATGAGTGCATCCACGCCGATCTCGGCCAGCGCGGCCACGGTTTCGATCAGTTCCGCCAGTTCGTCTTGCAGGATCAGGGTGTTGATGGTGACGAACACCCGGCGGCGCGGCTGTAGACTATGGGCGTAGGCGGTGATTTCGTTGACTTCTTCCAGCGTGAAGTTCTCGGCCTCGGCGCGGGCGGAGAACTTCTTCAGGCCGAGGTAGATGGCATCCGCGCCGTAGTGAAACGCGGCGAACGCGGCCTCCGGCCCGCCCGCCGGGGCCAGCAATTCCACCGACCGCGGTTCGCTGTTGACCGTCG
>JAGVLI010000927.1 GCA_020054355.1 Planctomycetales bacterium
GCCGGTGTTCTCGAGCTCGAGGGTGAGCGTGCGCGTCGTGAACTCGGTGACCGGCCCGAAGTCGAGCGAAGGAGTCCCCAGCTTGAACACGCCGCGCGTCTCGACGACGGCGCACCAGACGCAGGGGCGCCCCTGTTCCAGCGAGCCGGTCAGTTCGGCGAGCAGTTCGCGCATGACGGTGATGATCCAGTCGGGTGATGGATGGTCCGTCGTCATCTTACCGCCGCCCGAGCGGCAAGCAATGCGGTGCGACGGCCAAAGTCCCTGCATCCGGGCGAATTTCGACTATACTTCGATCAGGGTACTCCGCATTCCCGTCCTCGTCGCCATTTCAAACTGGGAGACGGCCATGTCTCGCCTTTCTCTCGACACCATCCAAATCGCCACTCCCTGCGGCGTTTCCTGGGAAGCCATGACCGGAGACGACCAGGTGCGCTTCTGCCACGACTGCAAGCTGCGCGTGTACAACATTTCGGAGATGAGCCGCCAGGATGCACAAGAGTTGCTGGAACGGAAGGAAGGCCGGTTGTGCATCCGCCTGTATCGACGGGCGGATGGAACGTTGATTTCCCAGGACTGCCCCGTGGGAGTGCGGAAGTGGTTTCGCAAGACCGTGGGCCGGATCGCCTTCGTGCTGGTGGTTGGCAGCTGGCTGGCCGCCGCGCTGAACATGTCAGGCCCGAGTTCAAGGCGAAACAGCATCTTGCGCGACGTGGAGCCGTTCAAGACTCTCTTTGGTTGGCTCCTGCCGCCGACGCCCGTGTTCAATACGGTAGCACAGGGACTGTATTTTACCCCAGGTAGTTCTTCAAACGTTCAACCACCCGAACCGCTGCTGCCTAAAGCGGAAGACCCGGAAGTCGCGAACCCGGCGGAGGACAAGTAACACCGACCACTTTCACTGGGCACAGCTGGCAGCCTGCGAGGACATCGCTTGCTTCCGCAGCACGGCCGGCGCGGACAGCGCTTCGTGGGCGTTCTGCTCGTAGACGCCGAAATCGTTGAACCAGTAGCGCTTGGCCAGCCGGTAGAGCCAGTTCTTCTCGGGAATCTCGCCGCCCGGATTGTACTGCGAGGTCCGCACGGTCAGGGCAGCCAGTTCGCTCAGGGCGGTGCCGCGGACGGTGCCGTCCTTCGCGCCGTGCTTCTCGACCAGGTCCTTGAGCAGGTCCGGGCGCTCCAGCACGATGCAGCCGCGCGTGGTGTTCGCCGCCAGCTTGCGGAAGTCGCGGAGGTACTCCGAATTCAGGAACTTCTCCCGGAGCGGCCGGGGGTCCGCCTCGGTGGCATGGATCGATTCCTTGGTGAATTGCACGATGGGGCACGGTTCGATGCCGCCCCACGGGTTGATGTGATGGCTGATGCCGGTGGCCGCCGGGCACAGAGCTTGTCCCTCGCCGTCGAAGTAGGCATCGACGATGATGATCGGCTTTTTGGCCCGCATCTCGACCACGAACTGTCTCGCCTGGCGCTGCTGTTCGGGCGTCAGGCAGAGTTGCGGGTTGGCGTCCGGCCCCATCGGCCGGTAGACGTGAAACCAGGTGTAGAGCACGCCCATGTCGATCAGCCGATCGACCCATTTCTCTTGCAGCAGGTCGTCGAAGTTGGTCTGGCAGAGGCTGGTGCAGACACCCGTGAAGACTTTTTGCTTCAGGCAGTGGTGCAGCCCTTCCATCGTCTTGCTGAGGACGCCATTCCGGCCGCGGCGCTGATCGCTGATGATCTCGCTGCCCTCGACGCTGATGAGCGGCGTGACGTTGCCGAGCTGCCGCAGGCGTTTGGCGCGTTCCTCGGTGATGAAATGGCCGTTGGTGAAGACCTGGAAGTAGCAATCGGGATGTTTGGCGAGCATGTCGAGCAGGTGCGGGTGCATGAACGGCTCGCCGCCGACGACGCCGAAGAAGACGTTGCCCATTTCCTGGGCCTCATGCACGAGCTTGGCAAAGGCTTCCGGCCCGATAGTCTGCTGCTTGGCGGCGACGTCCACCCAGCAGCCCTGGCAGCGCAGGTTGCAGCTGTTGATGATCGAGACGTAGAGGAACGGCGGAAACACCTCGCCGCGCTTGAGCCGGCTCTTGTGCTTCTGCACCGAGAGCATGCCTTTCCAGCCCATGTTCCAGGCCAGCTTCCAGAGCAGGCGCTTGTCGGTTTCGAGCAGCAGGCGTTTCAGGAGTTGCAGGTGCATGGCTCACCAGATGAGATAGTCACGATCCACGAATTGGCTGAATGAGGACGGGTCGCTCCGTCGAGCAATCTCGCTACAACTCAATCAAATGTCGTCCAGCAAGCCCTCTTCCTGCCAAGCTCTCCAAAAGTCACGCCGGCTATCGAGAATTGCCACAACCAGGCAACCATCTTCAAGCAGCAGATAGACGATCCGATAGGGCCGAACGGTCACAAGCTCGCGAAGGTCATCTCGCTTCAGTTCCGGAACGCGACGGCCCATCTTCGGGAACAGGGCCAATTTCTCTGGGGCATCTCGGAGGCGATCCGCCAGCTTCTCCGCTCGCTTCGGAGAACTTCGGGCGACAAAGTCCACTATCGCTTGCCACTGGCGGACGGCCGCCGGAGTCCACGTGACCTCAGCCATGCTTCCATCCTGCGTTTGGCCTCGTCGTGCGGAATCACATTACCCTTCTCGGCGTCCGCCAACCCTTCGCCAATTTTCTCACGAACGTAAAGATAGTATTGAATGTCCTCCAGGGAACAATTATCGGGCAAGTCCTTGATTCCCTGAAGCACCTCGTCTTTGATCGTCTTGGCTTTGTTCGACTTGGCCATCGTTCGCCCCTCCCCTCAAATATCCAGCGCGTCCAGCGAGTCCATCAGCTGGTCGAGGTCGTCCTTCGGTTTCTGCTCCTTGCCGTCTTGCCGTTTGGGCAGGCCCACCGCCGTGCCCACCGCTTCGCGGCCGTCCTTGACCAGTTCCTGGTCGCGTTCCAGCACCGCTTGCTGGATCGCGTCCTTGGTGTCGCCGCCGAACAGCTTTGACAAGTCGATCTTCAGGCCGCTGACCGCGCCCACGGCAGCGCCGGCGATGGCGGCGGTCTTGTAGTCCGGGAACATGATGGCCTGTTCCGGACAGACCCGGCTGCATGCCGGGCAGCCGCGCTTGCAGTTGTCCTGGTTCTCGACCGTGAGGCGGTCGTGCTGATCGACGCCGTAGACGCCGAACAGGCAGAAGTCGATGCACTCCATGCAATTGGTGCAGCGGCTATAGTCGATGACCAGATACCAGCGTCGGCCTGCCGCTTGCAAGAGTTGATCGGGAGCAAACGGCGACACCGAGCCGGGCACGTCAGTGCCCGGTGTGCCGGCGCCGTATGGGTTCGCACCGGGCACTGACGTGCCC
>JAGVLI010000429.1 GCA_020054355.1 Planctomycetales bacterium
GCATAGGCCAGCGGGCGCGGGCCGACCCCCTTGCGGGTCTGCACATGCACCGTCAGGCCAAAAGACTTCACCAGCCGGGCCGTCTCCCGGCCGATGCCGCCGTAGCCCCACAGGCCCACCACCCGGCCGCGAATCTCCAGCTGAAAGCGCGGCGCCCGCTCCCAGTGGGATCGATCCTGGAAGCGGATCATGCTTCGCAGGTCGCGGACCAGGTTAATCATCATGGCCAGGTTCCACTCAGCGATACCCGTATCGTAGATGCCGCGCGCGTTGCACACCCGCAGCGGCGCGTCGGCCAGGCCCAGGTGGCGCAGATGCTCGTAGCCCACGGTGCCAAGTTGCAGGACTTTCAGGTCGGTCATGCTTTTGAGATTCAGCGGCGGGGCCTTGCACAGCATGATTTCCGGCCCGCGCAGCAACTCATCGGGCAGCTCCCATTTGCCTTGCTCCACGGGAAACTGCTGCAACGACACGCCGGGCAGCGCTGCCAGCAAACGCAGGGCTGGTTCATCGAGAGCGAGGGTATTCAGGATGCGCAACATTGCGTGCGTCTCCAGCCAAGAATTTTCCTTTTGTCGAGAGCCTGACTCGGTGTGATTATACTCTCGGTCGTCGTGTCGGTTTTCGCGAGCCACCTCTTTCTGGAAACTGGGACCGACAGGCGATGCCCCCTCGGTTTCGTAGAATACGGCCGGGACTTCCCTGCGACGCCGCGCGTCGGCGTCCGCTCGTGCCACACGTCCGGCAGTCGCCGAACAACGGAGGACTTCATGACCGCGCTCCAAGGGTTTCAACGAATCATCGGCGGCCTGGCCGCCTTCATCCTGCTGGGTTTGCTGCCCGCGCTGGCCGCCGACCCGCCAGCCCTCGAAGCCGTGAAAACGATCAAGCTGACCGGCCCGTCCGGCAAGCGGGTCGATCACGTCGCCCTCGACGCCAAGCGCGACCGCCTCTTCGTCGCCAACACGGCCAACAATTCCTTGGATGTCATCGACCTGAAAATGGCCAAGGTCATCAAGTCGATTCCCGGCCAGGACACGATCCAGGGCGTCGTCTACGTCCCCGAAAGCGATCGCGTCTTTGCCGCCCTCAACAGCGGCGCGTGCAACATTTTCGACGGCGATTCGTTCAAGCAGCTCAAGAGCCACAAGATTCCCAACGCGGACAACCCCTATCACGATGCCAAGGGCGGCGTGGTCTACGTCGGCGCGGCCGACAAGAAGCTCTTCAAGATCGATGCCAAAACGCTGGAGGTGAAGGGCGAAATGACGCTGGCGTCCGCTCCCGCGTCCATCGTCGTCGAGAAGGGCCGGCCCCGGATGTACGTCAACGCCCACGTCCCGCGCCAGGTCCACGTCCTGGACACCGCCAAGTTCGAAGTCCAGAAGAAGTACCAGCTGGAAGAAGCCGGCAACTACCCGCTGGCCCTGGACGAAGCGAACAAGCGGCTCTTCGTCGGTTGCCGGCAGGAACCGCGGCTGGTGGTCCTGGACACCGAGACGGGCAAGATGCTCGCCAGCGTGCCCATCCCCGGCGATATCGACGACCTCTACCTCGACGCCAAGCGGAAGCAAATCTACGCTTCCTGCGGCGCGGGCTTCCTGGTGATCCTGCGGGAAACCGCGACCAACAAGTTCGAGGTCCGCGAGAAGCTGCCGACCATGAAGATGGCCCGGACCTGCCTGTTCGATGCCGAGTCGAGCCGGTTATTCGTGCCCGTGCCTGGCGAGAAGGACGGGCCGGAAGTGCGCATCTATCGCGTGAAGTAACCGTTCGCGGACAACCTGCACTGGTGCTACTTCCAGGCACGGTTTGCTCGTGGGTCACGATTCCAATCGTGACAATCTCCCCAGCTGTCACGATTGGAATCGTGACCCACGAGCCAGAGGTCGCTTGACCTTGAACTCCAGCCTGGCCGACGAATCGAGGTCGTGAATTAGCTGACAGCTAATAGCTGTTAGCTGTCAGCTAGTTCGGGCTTTTCTTCACGAAAGCGCACTGAATACGGTCAGGCGCGTCAGGATCATTCGATTTACCGGGACCGGCCCTATCCCACCGTGCAAGCGCTTGTCCCCAGTGTTGGCCGACCGTTCAAAGTCAAGACCTGGCCAGGGCTGTCAAATGGCCGAGAGCGTTTCCCAACAGTGTCTCGACCTCGCCGAACTCGACCGCCTCCTCCGCGCCGCCGACCCTACGTCCCGCCTGATCGCGCCGCGCCTGTTGCGCCGCATCATCCAGCACGACCGCCGGCTGACCGGACTGGGCCTGCACGTCCCCCATCACAAGAGCTACCTCATCGACCGGGAAAAACTGCCGCGACTCGCGGACCGCGACGAACTTGACGCGCCCAACGAACTACCCGCGCAGCTGCTGCTCATCGCCCGCCCCGAACCAGATGAGCTGGCTGCCCTGCCGCGCGACGCGGCCCTGCTCGCTTACTGGCGGCTGCTGTTTCACGGCGCGGTGCATCGGGCCATCGCCGGCCGGATCGCCCAGCATCAACTCACCCCGGCCGCCGTCCGCGAGCGCATCCACCGCATCGGACAGGTCGAGTTCAACGAAATCCGCACCGTACTGCGGCAGGAAGGATACCTGCTGCCGCCGCGCGATGAGCTGACCGCTTACGAAGAGTTCGCCGCGCTGTATCTGGAGCTGAGTTACTTCGCCGTCACCCTGTTGCCGGACTACTTTCCCGCCATCGAGCACTTCAAGGTCATCGATGCGCTCCTGGCGGAGGATGTGGACGCCGCCGCCCTGTTCGCCGCC
>JAGVLI010000949.1 GCA_020054355.1 Planctomycetales bacterium
AAACTCTCGACCCCGCTGGCCAAGGTCATCCGCTCGGGCCAGCTTCAGGCGTTGCCTGCTCGGGAGCTGGTCCCCGGGGACCGCATCGAACTGGAGGCTGGCGACAACGTTCCCACCGATGTGCGCTTGTTGGAAGCGTTTGGCTTTCGGGTTCAGGAAGCTGCCCTCACCGGCGAATCGGTGCCCGTAGGCAAGGAAGCAACGGCCGTGCTCGGAGAAGCCGTCCCCCTCGCCGACCGGCGCAACATGGCCTACCTGGGGACCATCGTTGCGGCCGGCAAGGCCAGTGCGGTCGTCGTCGCGACGGGCATGAACACCGAGCTGGGCCGGATTGCCGGCATGCTCCAGCACTACGAGCGCGAACCCACGCCCTTGCAGCGCCGCCTGACGGAGCTGGGCCGCGTGCTGGCCATCGCCTGCCTGGCCATCGTGGTTCTGGTCTTCGTGCTGGAATGGATGAGAGGAGGCGAATTCATCGAGGTCTTCCTGCTTTCGGTGAGCCTGGCGGTGGCCGCCATTCCCGAGGGTCTGCCGGCCGTGGTCACCATTGCCCTGGCTCTTGGCCTGCAACGCATGGTCAAGCGAAACGCTTTGATCCGCAAGCTGCCCAGCGTGGAAACGCTGGGGTCAGTGACGGTCATTTGTTCCGACAAGACCGGCACCCTCACTCGCAACGAGATGACCGTGCGTGAGGTGGTCACCGGCCGGCAAGGTTACCAGGTGACGGGAGCGGGCTACGCCCCGCGCGGCCAGTTTCTCCGGGCCGGCGATCCTGGGGCGGATGCAGTTTCGATTGATCCACGCAAAGACCCAGACCTGATGCGGGCGCTGCCCATCATGGCGTACTGTAACCATTCCCAGTTCGTTCCCAAGGGCGACGGCCGGGAAAACTGGCAAATCATCGGCGACCCCACGGAAGGCGCCATGCTGGTCGTAGCCCTCAAGGCCGGCGTGGACTCGGCCAAGGAGAGTCGCCGGGTGGTTTATGAGATCCCTTTCGATTCGGAACGGAAGGCCATGTCGGTGGTGCTTCACGCGCCAACCGGCCAGCTCGTCATGTACACCAAGGGAGCGCCCGAAGTCATCCTGGCCAAGAGCAGCACGGAGCAGCTTGGGGGCAAGGTCGAGCCGTTGACCGAGGATCGCCGCCGGGAATTATTGCAGTCCAGCGCGGAGATGGCGTCGCGGGCGCTCCGGGTCCTCGGACTTGCATACCGGGAACTCGGCCAGGCAGAGCACGGCCCCTTCGAGGAAAAGGACCTGGTGTTCGCCGGCCTCGTCGGCATGATCGACCCGCCGCGCGACGAGGTGAAGGAGGCGGTCCGGAAGTGTCGGGACGCCGGCATTCGCCCGGTGATGATCACCGGCGACCACCCCGCGACGGCCCTGGCCATTGCCCGGGAACTGGGCATGGCGACTGCCTCTGAGCGAGCGATCACCGGTCGGGAACTGGATGCTTTATCGGATCAACAACTGGCCGAGCAGGTCGAGCAGATTTCCGTCTACGCCCGCGTTTCGGCCGCGCACAAGCTGCGAGTGGTCCGCGCGTGGAAGAGCCGGGACCAAGTGGTGGCCATGACGGGCGACGGCGTCAACGACGCCCCAGCCGTCAAGGCCGCCGACATCGGCATCGCCATGGGCATTACCGGTACGGACGTGACCAAAGAAGTCTCGGCCATGGTGTTGATGGATGACAACTTCGCGTCCATCGTCAATGCCGTGGAAGAGGGCCGAGGCATCTTCGACAACATCCAGAAAGTCTTGCAGTACCTGCTGTCCTGCAACTGCGGTGAAATCCTGCTCGTGCTGCTCGCCAGTCTGCTGGGCTGGCCGGCGCCGCTCATCGCGGTGCAGTTGCTCTGGATCAACCTGGTCACGGACGGCCTGCCGGCCCTGGCCTTGTCGCTGGAGCCGCCGGAACCGGGTATCATGCGGCGCAAGCCGCGTTCGCCCAAGGAAACGATCCTCAACTGGCAGCTGGGGTGGCTGGTGCTCCTGCAAGGAGCGCTGGTCGGTGGCGTGGCCTTGACCGCCTTCGGCATCTATTACATAGCGCACCCCGAAGAACTCAACCGGGCCCGGACCATGGCCTTTTGCGTGCTTGTTTATGCCGAGCTGTTTCGGGCGTTGGCCGCGCGCAGCCAGGCCTATACGCTCTGGCAGCTCGGCCTGTGGACCAACCCGCACCTGCTGGGTGCAATCGGGCTGTCGGCATTGCTTCAGCTCATCATCATCACGCTGCCGTTTGCCAGGCCGGTCTTCGAGGCGGTCGGCCACACGGCCTGGGAATGGGTCTTGCTCGTAATGCTGGCCTTGGTCCCCGTGACCGTGCTGGAAGTGGTTAAAATGGTTCGCGCTCGTCGGAGCAGCAGAAATGCAGCTCCTCAGCCTACTGCTCCTCCGGTCGGCTGACGGTTCTTTCCGCAACCCTGCTCGTTCTTGGATGGGGTTACAATCATGAATGACACTCCCGCTGATCTCGAAACGGCTGTCAAGGCTCGCTTTGCGGCACTGGCCCGCAACCCCGCCGAGGAAAAGCGCTTCCCCGTCGGGCCGGACAGCGCGAAGCGCCTTGGCTACCCTGCGGCCGAAATCGACTCGCTAGCCCCCGCCGCGACAGAAGCGTTCGCTGGCGTCGGCAATCCATTTTCCCTGGGAGAGTTACGGTCCGGCCAGACCGTCCTCGACCTCGGCTGCGGTGCCGGCATGGACAGTATCTTGGCGGCCCGGAGGGTGGGGCCGACGGGGAAGGTCATTGGCCTGGACATGGTGGAGGAGATGCTGGCCAAGGCTCGGCGGAACGCAGAGACCGCGGGCGTATCCAACGCGGACTTTCGGCGCGGCAGTGCCGATGGGTTACCTGTGCCCGCGCAGTCAGTAGACGTAATTATCACCAACGGGGTCTTTAACCTGTGCGTGGATAAGCCGAAAGTCATTGCGGAGCTAGTCCGCGTGTTGCGGCCTGGGGGCCGACTCCAGATGGCTGACATCCTTTTGGAGCCGCACGTCACGCCGGAAGAACTGGCCGGGAAGGGTACTTGGTCCGATTGAGTGTCCGGAGCCATCTGGGAGCGGTCGCTCCGAGAGATGCTGGTGGGTGCTGGTTTCGTTGACGTCCGCTTCCACGGCTGGACTGGATATCGCACGTCCGGCTGTACTCAGGGAGGATTGGTCGCGGCTAGAAAACCGACAACCGATCTCGGCAGCTGAAGTTCAGCATTAGCCCTTCTGCCGCAAGGAAGGAGTTTCGCCATGCAGATCAATCGAAACCGCTTGGTGAAGATCGCCATCCCGCTGGTCTTGCTGGCGGGCTTGGCGGCCGTGGTCTGGCTGGGACCCCAGAGGTCCACCGGCGACGTCGCCCAGGGAGAATGGACGTGTTCCATGCACCCGCAAATCCGCCAGCCGCGGCCAGGCCAGTGCCCGATCTGCGGCATGAACCTGATCCCCGTGGCCCAGCTGGCCACGAAGCAGGCCGGAATGCCGCCCGTCGGCGTCGAGACGGAGGCGGTCGCTTTGCGCGAACTCTTCAAGGAAATCCGCACGGTGGGCAAGATCGACTACAACGAACGTCGCAGGGCCTACATCTCGGCCCGCATCGCCGGCCGGGTAGATCGGGTGCATGCGGATTTCACCGGTGTCCCAGTCAAGCCCCAGACTCACCTGGTGGACATCTACAGCCCTGACCTCTTCGTGGCCCAGGACGAGTTGATCCGGTCCCTGGATGCGTTTGAAAAAGCCCGCAACGGCCCAGCCGCCGAACGCGACTACGCCGCGCGTTTGCTGGACGCTTCCAGGACCAAGCTCCTGCTATGGAACATGCTGCCGGAACAGCTCAAGGAGATTGAAACCACGCGCAAAGTCCGGACGCACCTGACGCTCTTCGCGCCGATTGGCGGCACGGTCATCGAGAAGAACGTTCGCGAAGGACAGTACGTCAAGGAAGGCGACATGCTCTACCGCATTGCCGACCTCGACCCGATCTGGCTGTTCCTGGACATTTACGAGTTCGACCTGGGCTGGGTCCAGTATGGCCAGCAGGTGGACGTGACTCTGGAAGCGTATCCCGGTTGCTCAAGTCGGAGTCGCAATGGCGGCAGGTCCATCAGCAGCGCTGGCACAGCGAGGTCGGTTGGCTGGAGTGGGCCAAGCCGACACTGGGGTACTGGTGGCCGGAGCAGCGCCGCATTACCAAGGCGGAGGTCCTTCAAGAGCTGCAAGCCAAGACCGCTATTCCCGGCGTGCTGCCGACCTGGCT
>JAGVLI010000048.1 GCA_020054355.1 Planctomycetales bacterium
CGCGGTCCCAGTCGGCGACCGCGAGGGCGGAGGTTTGCGCGGCGAACAAGGCGCAGGAACCGCCCGCGGCCTCGGCCAGCCGGCAGAAGTCGTCGCCGCGCTGGGCGATATAGCGGTTCTCCCCGGCAGGCAAGCCGCAGTAGGCAAACTGGCGCAGCCCACGTTCCCAGAAGTGGTCCAGCGCCAGGCGGGCAATCAGCGGATTGTCGCCGCCCACCATTGGCAAGCCCGATGGCCGGGCGCTGGAGTACAGGTCCACCACCGGCAACCCCTTGGCAGCCACGGAACGGGCCATTTCCGGTTTGGGCAGGCGCGCCAGGATGCCATCGCCGCGCCACTTGAGCAGCCAGGGCGGCGGCGCTTCCAAGCCGCGCGGCTCGAACGAAATCGTCCAGTCGCCTTGCTCCCGGCTGTAGCGCATGACGCCCTCGATCAGCCCGCGCCCATAAGCGCGCGACGATTCGATCAGCACCGCGACATGGCGAAGTCTGGACACGGCGTTGGCCCCGCTGAGGAAGTATCCAGAAGTAGGGTCCGCTGTGCGGACCGCGAGTCGCTGTTCCTTGACCGTCCAACGGTCCGCACAGCGGACCCTACGAAATTTGCGACGGCGGTTCATGGCACCGCTGACGAAAAATCAGGAAACTAAGACGAAAAATATCATAGGCAGAAGTACATTGAACGGGTAAGTGTGAAGTGATCGACGATCGCGAGCAGAGCAGACCAACCACGAGGTACGGCACCATGATACGATCTGCTAGCTGGAGCGGGCCGCTGGCCAGTCTTCTGTTGATCGGTGGGGTATTCGCGCCGGGACTGCGCGGCGAGGAACCCAAGGCCAAGGGCGAGCCAGCGGGCAAGGTCAGCTACTACAAGGACATCCGGCCCGTATTCCAGGCGCACTGCCAGGGCTGCCATCAGCCGGCCAAGGCGCGCGGCGATTACATCATGACCGATGTCAAGAAGTTGCTGGCCGGCGGCGATTCCGGCAAGAAAGCGGTCGAACCGACCCAGCCGGACAAGAGCTACCTCGTCGAATTGGTCGTCCCCAAGGACGGCAAGGCCAAGATGCCCGAAGGCAAGAAGCCGCTAGCCGAGCATGAAATCGACCTCATCAAGAACTGGATCGCCCAGGGCGCGCAGGACGACACGCCCGCCAACGCCCGGCAGCGCTACGACCTGGACCATCCGCCGATCTATACCAAGCCGCCGGTGATTGCAGCGCTCGACTACGCGCCGGACGGCAAGCTGCTGGCCGTCGCCGGCTTCCATGAAGTGCTGCTCGTCGATACCGCCACCGACAAGCTGACCGCCCGGCTCATCGGCCTGGCGGAACGCATTCAATCGGTGCGGTTTTCCGCCGATGGCAAGTTCCTCGCCGTGGCCGGCGGTCTGCCCGGCCGGATGGGCGAAGTGCAGGTCTGGGACGTGGCCAAGGGCCGGCTGCTGCTTTCCGCTCCTTATACCGGCGATACCCTGGCCGGCGTCAGCTGGTCGCCCGACGGCGCCAAGATCGCGTTCGGCTGCACGGACAACACGGTCCGCGCCATCGACGCCAAGACCGGCGAGCAGGTGCTCTACCAAGGCTCGCATACCGACTGGGTGCTGGACACCGTCTTTTCCAAGGACAGCTCGCACCTGGCTTCCATCGGCCGCGACATGACCGTGAAGCTCACCGAGGTCGCCACGCAGCGCTTCGTGGACAACATCACGTCCATTACGCCCGGCGTGCTCAAGGGCGGACTGTCGTCCGTGGCCCGGCACCCGCAGCGCGACGAAATCGTCATCGGCGGCTCGGACGGCATCGCCAAGGTCTATCGCCTCCAGCGGCTGACCAAGCGCGTCATCGGCGACGACGCCAACCTGATCCGCCAGATGCCGCCGATGAAGGGCCGAATCTTCAGCGTGGCCGTCAGCCCCGACGGCAAGCGCATCGCCGCCGGCAGCAGCCTGGACGGCAGCGGCGAGGTGCATGTCTACAGCTACGAGTTCAGCACCGACCTGCCCGCCAACATCAAGGCCATCAACGAGAAGGTAGTCACCACGCGCACGCCGGCCGAGAAGGAAACCCTGGAGAAATATCACCGCGAAGGCGTGAAGCTGATCGCGCAGGCGGAAGTCAAGGACACCGCCGTCTATGCCGTCGCCTTCCGGCCCGACGGGCAAGCCGTCGCCGCCGCCGGGGCCGACGGCAAGATCAGGCTCTACGACGCCGCCACCGGCAACCTGCTGAAAGAAATCTCGCCCGCCCCGCTGAGCGAGAAGGCGCCGACCATCCCCGTGGTCGGCACGACCGGCCCCAACCAAGCCGAGAAGGTCGAACCGGAAACGCTGCCGCAGGGTGCGAGCATCGTCGCCCTGGAGATCGAGCCGAAGGGCGTCGAATTGCGCGGCAAGTTCGGCTATGCCCAGCTGCTCGTCACCGCCAAGCTGGCCTCCGGTGAAACCCTGGACGCCACTCGTATGGTCGAATGGCAGCTTTCCACGAACGTGGCGGAAATCAGCCGCGCCGGCCTGCTCCGTCCAAAAACCGATGGCAGCGCCAAGCTGAGCGCCCGGCTGGGCAACCAGACCGCGACCGTCAACGTGGATGTTTCCGGACTCAAGGCGAACCTCCCCGTGGACTATGTGCGCGACGTGATGCCCGTGCTGTCGCGCCTCGGCTGTAATGCCGGCACCTGCCACGGCTCGGCGCAGGGCAAGAACGGCTTCAAGCTGTCGCTGCGCGGCTACGACCCGATCTTCGACGTCCGCGCCCTGACCGACGACATGGCCGCCCGCCGCGTCAACATCGCCTCGCCGGACGATAGCCTGATGTTGCTCAAGGCGACTGCCGCCGTGCCGCACGTCGGCGGCCAGGTGACGCGCCCCGGCGAGCCATACTATGAAATCATTCGCAGCTGGATCGCCAGCGGCGCTCGCCTGGACCTGACCACTCCCA
>JAGVLI010000582.1 GCA_020054355.1 Planctomycetales bacterium
CGCCGGGCATCAATGAACCGGCGACCCTGCCACCCGCTTCCTTGACCTTCCCGCCGCTGTCGTGGTCGGCCATGCTGAGCAGTCCCACCTTGTGGACGCTCAGCTTCATGTACTTCTGCAGCAACTCCGGCTGGTCGTTCTTCATCACCTTTGTCACCCCGTACCTCAAGAACGATCTGGGGCTGACAGGCTGGACGCTGCACTTGGCCTCGGGAGCGCCGCTGTTCTTCGGCTGTTTGGGGTGCTTCTGCGGCGGCTTTCTCACCGACTGGCTGGTGCCCATCCTGGGAAGGCGCTGGGGCCGGACAGCGCAAGGCTTGGCGGCTTATGCGCTGGGAGCCAGCTTTTTCCTGGTGGCCGTGCTGCTCACGCAGACCAATGCGGTGCTGGCGTTTGCCGCCCTCTGCCTGGCTTCGTTCCTCAAGGATTTCGCGATGGGCGCCAGTTGGTCCACCACCATCGACATCGGCCATCGCTATTCGGGCACGGTGGCAGGTGTCATGAACACCGTCGGCAACCTGGGCACGGTCGTCAGCCCGCCGCTCGTCACCTGGCTGGTGATCCTGAACGGCGGCGACGCATCGAACAAGTGGGGCGTGTCGCTGTACTACTACGGCGCCATGTTCGTGATCGCCGCATGCTGCTGGGCGTTCATCAATCCGAAACGGGTGATCGTTTACACGCCCGATGACCGACGCCGGCTGGAAGCGGCTGGGGTGCTATCGTAGGAGCGTATGCAGATATGGCTATGTATGAGAATCACTTGGCTCGGCGCTCGTTTTTGAAATCCCTGGCTGCTTCCGTCGCCGCGCTGATCGGTACTCGGGCCGTCGCCGCCGATCCCGAAAAGCTGCCTCCAGTGCGCGCCATCACCAAAGGTCCTAAATATCACTGGTTCGGCTATTACGACAAGCTCGAGTTCGACCCCAGCGGACGCTACGTCCTCGGCATGGAGGTCGATTTCGAGCATCGCTCCCCGAAGGCGGACGACGGCATCAAGGTCGGCATGGTCGATCTGGAGGACCAGGACCGCTGGATCGAGCTGGGCGAAAGCCGCGCCTGGAATTGGCAGCAGGGCTGCATGCTGCAATGGCTGCCCGGCTCGAAGACCGAAGTGCTGTGGAACGACCGCGACAAGGACCAGTTCGTCTGCCACATTCTCGACGTGAAGACCGGCAAGAAGCGCACCTTGCCGGCTCCCATCTATGCCCTGAGTCCCGATGCTAAATGGGGCATCGCGCCGGATTTTCGCCGGCTCAACGACGTGCGGCCCGGCTACGGCTACGCGGGGCTGCCCGATCCGAACAAGGCGGTGCTGTCGCCTGGGGACAGCGGCATCTGGAAAATCGACCTGGCGACCGGCAAGCAGAGCGTGTTGCTGTCGGTCGCCGACGCCGCCAAGCACCCGAATCCGGAGCGCGACTGGCAGGGCGCGAAGCACTGGTTCAATCATCTGCTCGTCGCGCCGGACGGCAGCCGATTCATCTTCCTGCACCGCTGGCGGGGCGCGAAGGAAGGCCAGGGGTTTTCCACGCGCATGTTCACCGCGAATACCGACGGCAAGGAACTGCACGTCCTCGATCCGTTCGGCAGAACTTCGCACTTCATCTGGCGCGACGCGAAGCACATCCTGGCCTGGGCGCTGCATCCGTCCCACGGCGAGCGCTTCTATCTCTACCAGGATCGCACCGACAAGGTCGAAGTGGTCGGCAAGGACGCGATGACCGTGAACGGCCATTGCACCTACTTGCCCGGCAACCAGTGGCTCCTCAACGACACCTACCCGGACAAGGACCGCTTGCAGCATCCGTATCTGTATCACGTGCCGAGCGGCAAGCGCCACCCGCTGGGCCATTTCCTGTCGCCGCGCGAGTATGCCGGCGAATGGCGCTGCGACAACCATCCACGCTTCAGCCCCGACGGCAAGAAGGTCGTCATCGACTCGCCGCACGGCGGCAACGGCCGGCAACTCTATCTCATCGACGTCAGTGGAATCGTCGGATAACTCCGCCGCTTGCGGCTTCGCACCCTCACACCGACTCCCCCGCCAGCCGGTAGGGTCCGCTGTGCGGACCATTGAACCATCGGAACGGACATTCTCAACGGTCCGCACAGCGGACCCTACCAAAGTCCCCTCACACCGACTCCCCGGCCAGCCAGCCCGTGCTGAAGGCAGCCTGAAAGTTGTACCCGCCGATGGGACCATCGAGGTCGAGCACTTCCCCGGCGAGAAACAACTCCGGCACCAGCTTGCTTTGCATCGACCGCGAATCGACCTCGGCCAACGCGATGCCGCCTGCCGTCACTTCCGCCCTTTGAAAGCCCAGCGTGCCCTTCACCGGCAGCCGCAGCCGTTTCATGAGCTGTGCCAGCTGGCCGCGCTCGCTCTTGGTCAGGCCCGCTGCTTTCCGGTCCAGTGGCAGCCCAGCCTGGACCAGCAGCGTTTCGCCCAGGCGGCGCGGCAGCGCTTCCGGCAAGATGCCGACCAGCAGCTTTTTCCCGGAGGCCAGTGCTTCCCGACGCAGGTATTCGTCGATCTCCGATTCCTTGAGCGCCGGCAACAGGTCGATTTCGAGAGTCAACGCTTCCGGTTGTTCCGCACCGCTGACCACCCGGCTGACATCGAGCGCCACGGGTCCCGACAAGCCAAAGTGGGCAAACAGCAAGGAACCGCGCCGGCTGGCCAGCACACTGTTGCCGTCCAGGATGCGCAGACCGGCATCCGGA
>JAGVLI010000225.1 GCA_020054355.1 Planctomycetales bacterium
AGTTTCCGGCTGAAACTGGTCCGCACAGCGGACCCTACAAAGCCGCAAGCGGCGCGAATCAGATGGCTTCGACCTTTTCGAGCAGTTCGGGCGAGGCTTCCTGCGTGCCCTTGCACTTGGGATACTTGCTGCAGCCCAGGAAGAAGCCCTTGCGGCCCTGGCGCAGCTTCATCGCCGCTCCGCACTCCGGGCAGGTTTGCGTGACTTCCACGGCCGGCAGTTCCTTCTTGGGCGGGGCCGGCATCAGTTCCTTCAGCTTTTCCTTCAGTTCCGCCGGCACCGGCTTGTAGCTGCGGCACTTGGGATAGCCGCTGCAACCCAGGAACGGACCGCGCGGCCCCTTGCGGACGATCATCGGCGAGTTGCACTTATCGCAGACCACGCCGGTCTCGATCGGTGCCATCGGGTTGCCGTTGGCGTCCACGTCCTTGGCATTCTTGCACTTGGGATAGCCGGTGCAAGCCAGGAACGGCCCGCGCCGGCCTTCGCGGATTACCATCTGCGAACCGCATTTCTCGCAGACATGCTCGGTCGGCCGGGCGGCGAGCACCGGCTTGCCCTCGGCGTCAAAATTCATCGTCGTCTTGCATTCCGGGTAGCCGCTGCAACCCAGGAACGGGCCGCGCGACCCCATCCGCTGGATCATGGGCTTGCCGCACGTCGGGCACTTATGCTCGGTCTCTTGCGGCGCCGGCCGGTCCTCGCCGCCGATGGGCTTGGTGTAGTCGCAAGCGCCTTCGCGGAAGCCGGAGCAGCCCAGGAAGCTGCTGCCGCTCTTCTTGCTGAAGCGTTTGACCAGCGGCCGCTGACACTTCGGGCACTTCTCGCCGGTTTCGGTGCCTTTCACCGCTTCCATGTTCGCTTCGGCTTCCTTCAGCGACGTGCAGAAGGGGCCGTAAAACTCGTTCAGAACATCGTTGCGCTGCACTTTCTTGGTTTCGACCCGATCCAGCTCCTCTTCCATGTGGCTGGTGAACTTCAGGTCCATTTCCTTGGGGAAGTGCTTGACCAGCAGGTCGGTCAC
The DNA here is from genome assembly GCA_020054355.1 of Planctomycetales bacterium. Classification (GTDB taxonomy): domain Bacteria; phylum Planctomycetota; class Planctomycetia; order Gemmatales; family Gemmataceae; genus JAGVLI01. The sequence continues at coordinate 1,025 of JAGVLI010000225.1, forward strand.
GACCATGCCCAGCTCGGTGGCGAAGAATCGGCGCTCCTTCTGCTCGACGTAGCCGCGCTTCTGGATGGTGGTGATGATCGCGGCGTAGGTGCTCGGCCGGCCGATCCCTTCCTTCTCCAGCGACTTGACCAGCGACGCCTCGTTGTAGCGCGGCGGCGGCTGCGTGAAGTGCTGCGAGGGCGTCAGGTTCAGGAGGTCGAGCGGCTGCTTTTCCTCCAGCCTGGGCAGCATGGTGTCTTCCTGCTTGCCGCCGGGCGGCAGCACGCGCCGGTAGCCGTCGAACTTGAGCGTCTTGCCCTGGGACTTGAACACGCCTTCCGCCGCCTTCACGTCGATGTTGGTGACTGCGAAGATGGCCGGCGTCATCTGGCTGGCGACGAAGCGGTTGTAGATCAGAGAGTACAGCCGGAATTCGTCGCGCGGCAGGAACTTCTCGACCCGCTCCGGCGTGTAGGCCAGGTCCGTGGGCCGGATCGCTTCGTGGGCTTCCTGGGCGCTCTTGCCCGAAGCGTAGACGTTGGGCTTCTCCGGCAAGTAGTCCTTGCCGTGCTGCTTGCCGATCAGCTCGCGCACCGACTTCAGGGCGTCGTTGGAGATGCGGGTGCTGTCGGTACGCATATAAGTAATGAGCGCGACCGAGCCTTCGCTGCCCAGCTCGACGCCCTCGTAGAGCCGCTGCGCCAGCATCATGGTTTGCCGGGCGGACAGGCGCAGGCGGATGCTCGCCTGCTGCTGCAAGGTGCTGGTGATGAAGGGCGGGGAAGGCTTTTCCTGGCGGTCCTTCTGTTCGACCTTGGAGACGACGTAGGCCGCCCCTTGCAGGGCGTCCACGATCTTCTGGGTGGCTTCGGCGTTGTTGGACTCGAATTTCTTGCCGGCCCATTCCGCGAGTTCGGCCAGGAACGCGCCTTCGGGAATTTCCGGCGCTGCGGGGACCGCTTCACCGTTTTCGTCCAAACCGTCCGCCGCTTGCGGCTTTGCACGCGCCGGCTTGGCTTTGGTCAGCGCCATGGCCGCGCCGTTCGCCGCCTTGCCCTTTTTCTTCTTGCCCTTGTCCTTGGCTACCGTGCCTTCCGGGGCCAGCAGCGCGGAAATCTTCCAGTATTCCTCGGTCTTGAAGTTCTGGATTTCGCGTTCCCGATCGACGATCAGGCGGACGGCCACCGACTGGACCCGGCCGGCGCTCAGGCCGCGCGCCACCTTCTGGCCCAGCAGCGGACTGAGCTTGTAGCCGACGACACGATCCAGGAAACGGCGCGCTTCCTGGGCCGCCACCCGGTCGAGGTCGATCTGCCCCGGTTCCTCGAACGCCTCGGCGACCGCTTTCTTGGTGATCTCGTTGAACGTGACCCGGCGAATCCGGTCGTCGTCCAGTTCCAGCGCTTCCTTGAGGTGCCAGGCGATGGCCTCGCCTTCGCGGTCGGGGTCGGGCGCCAGGAAAACGGTGCCCGAGCGGTCGGCGGCTTTCTTCAGCTCCGTGACCACGTCCTTGGCGGTGCGCCGTCGGCCCTTGCCTTCGCCCTTGGCG
>JAGVLI010000883.1 GCA_020054355.1 Planctomycetales bacterium
CGGGGCAGCCTTCTCACCGCGCGGCCGAAGCAGGAAGGCGGCCAGCGCCGGCGACAGCGTCAGCGAGTTGAAGCAGGAGATCAGCGTGCTGACGGCGATCGTCAGGGCGAACTGCCGGAAGAACTGGCCCGTGATACCGGCAATGAACATGCAGGGCACGAACACCGCCGAGAGCACCAACCCTACCGCGATCACCGGCCCGGAGACCTGCTCCATAGCGCGGAGTGTGGCCTCGCGCGGCGCCAGGCCATGCTCGATGTGATGCTCGACGGCCTCGACGACGACGATGGCGTCATCGACGACGATGCCGATGGCCAGCACCAGGCCGAACAGCGTCAGGTTGTTCAAGGAGTAGCCGCAGGCGGCCATCGCCGCGAACGTGCCGACGATGGCGACGGGCACGGCTACCAGCGGGATCACTGCGGAACGCCAGTTTTGCAGGAAGAGCAGGACGACGATGGCGACCAGCAGCACCGCATCGCGCAACGTCTTGAAGACTTCACGAATCGATTCGCGGATGAATGGCGTGGTGTCGTAGACGATCTCGTAGTCCACGCCCGTGGGAAAGCGGGTTCGTAGCTCTTCCATTTTCTGCCGGACCAGCCGGGCGGTTTCCAGCGCGTTGGAGCCGGGCAGCTGGTAGATCGACAGGGCCACGGACGGGTTGCCGTCGAGCGTGCAGGTCTGGTCGTAGACCTGGGCGCCGAGTTCGATGTTGGCCACGTCGCGCAGCCGGACCAGCCGGCCGGCGGCGTCGTTCTTGACGATCAGGTCGGCGAACTCCTCGACCTCGATGAGCCGGCCCATGCTGGACATGGTCAGCTGGAACGCCAGGCCCGAGAGGGCAGGCGGTTGGCCCAACTGGCCGGCAGCCACCTGCGTGTTCTGCGTCTCCACGGCGCGGACCACGTCGCTGGTGCTGATGTTCCGGGCCGCCATCTTTACCGGGTCGAGCCAGAGCCGCATGCTGTAGTCGCGCTGGCCGAGGTAAGTAATGTCGCCCACGCCCGGCAACCGCGACAGCTCGTCCTTCAGCTGGATGGTGGCATGGTTCGACAGGTAGAGATTGTTCCGGCTGCCGTCGGGCGAGTGCAGATTGACGATCATCAGCACGCTGGGCGACTTCTTCTTGACCGCCACGCCGCGCCGCTGCACGAGTTCGGGCAAGCCCTGCTGCGCCAGGGCGACGCGGGTCTGCACCAGCACCTGAGCGATGTTCAGATTGGTGCCGTGCTGAAAGGTGATCGTCAGCGTGTAATTGCCGTCGTTGGTGCATTGCGAGGACATGTAGAGCATGCCCTCGACGCCGTTGACCTGCTGCTCGATGGGCGCTGCCACCGTCGCCGCGACCACCTTGGAGTTGGCCCCGGGATAGATGGCGGAGACTTCCACCGTGGGCGGCGTGATCTCCGGGTATTGCGCCACCGGCAAACCCCACACCGCCACGCCGCCCGCCAGCGTGATGATGATGGACAGCACCGACGCGAAGATCGGCCGGTCGATGAAGAAACGCGCGAACATGCGATCGGACCTTGTATTGATTCGTATCGGTTAGCGACGCTTCGGAGAAGCGTTGCGCGACTCAACGCTTCTCCGAAGCGTCGCGAACCGGAAAAATCCACGCAGCGTCAACAGCTGGAGCGAAACATCGCCGATGCCGCGCATCAGCCGGGACGCGAACAGCCGTGTTCCGCCCAGCCAGTCGATGATGGAGAAGAACACCGGCGTGAAAAAGATGCCGAAGAGCGTCACGCCGATCATGCCGCTGAACACCGCCGTGCCCAGCGCCCGCCGCATCTCCAGGCCCGCGCCGTGGGCCAGCACCAAAGGCAGCACGCCCAGGATGAAGGCCAGCGAGGTCATGATGATCGGCCGCAGCCGCAGCCGGCAGGCGGTCAGCGTCGCTTGCCGGCGGTCCATCCCCGTTTCTCGCAGACTGCGTGCGAACTCGACGATCAGGATGGCGTTCTTGCTGGCGAGGCCGATCAGCACCACGAAGCCGATCTGGGTGAAGACGTTGATGTTCATGCCGGCCAGCCAGACGCCCGCGATGGCGCTGAGCAGGCACATGGGCACCACCAGGATGACGGCCAACGGCAGCGACCAGCTTTCGTACTGGGCCGCCAGCACCAGGAAGACCATGGCGCTGCCCAGGGCGAAGAGGGCGATGCCGGTATTGCCGGCGGCCAGCTCCAGGAAGGACAGGTCGGTCCATTCGGTGGCCATGGCACTGGGCAGCTCCTGGTCGGCCAGCTCGCGCATCAGGTCGATGGCTTGCCGGGAGCTGAAACCGGGGGCGGCAGCGCCGTTGATGGTAGCGGCGGGGTACATGTTGTACCGCGTCAGCACCAGCGGGCCGTTGACCTCGTGGATCTCGGCGATCGAGCCGACCTGCACCATCTGCCCGTCGCGGTTGCGGATTTTCAGGCGTTTCAGGTCGTCCACCTGATCGCGGAAGCCGTAGTCCGCCTGGACGATGACCTGCCAGGTGCGGTCGAACTGATTGAAGTCGTTGACATACAGCGAGCCTTCGTAGATCCGCATCGTGTCGGAGAAATCGCGCAGGCTGATGCCGCGCGTCATGCACTGCCGTTTGTCCGGTTCGATCTTCAGCTGCGGCACGTTGGCCCGGAAGGCGGCGAAGAGGCCGGTCAGACCGGGGGTTTCGTTGCCCTTGCGGACGAGGTTCTCGACCTGTTGCTGCAAGGCGACCGGCCCGAGGTCGCCGCGATCCTCCAGCACGAAGGAGAAGCCGCCGGACCGGCCGACGCCGCGCAACGGCGGCGGGGTGAAGATGGCGATACTGCCGTCGTACACCTTGGCGTTGATCTCGGCGCGCAGCCGGGCGGCGATGTTCTCGCAGTGCAGCGCGGATTCCCGCCGGTCGGCATAGTCCTTCAGGTTGAGGAACATCGAACCGAAGTTCGAGCCGTTGGCGCTCAGCACGAACGACTGGCCGGAAATGGAGGTGACGTGCCGGATGCCGGGCGAACCGAGGATGATGTCTTCCAGCTGATGCAGCACGGCGTTGGTGCGTTCCTTCGAGGCCGAGTCGGGCAGCTGCACGCTGACGAGCAGATAGCCGATGTCCTGCGGCGGAATGAAGCCTTTCGCCGTGTTCTGAAAGCCCAGGTACGTCAGCCCCAGCAGGCCGCCGTAGATCAGCAGGACGAAGACGCTCACCCGCAGCGCGATCCCCACCAGCTTCGTGTAACCGGCGGTGGCGCGCTTGAACAGCTGGTTGAAAGCACGGAACAGCCAGCCGAGGCTGGCGTTCAACGGCCGACTCGCCAGCCAGCCGACCACCACGCCGACGAGGATGGCTGCCGTGACCTGTCCCGCGAAGCTCGGCAGCCACCCCGACAATCGCGGCACCAGGAATTCCCAGGCCAGCCAGGCGCCCGCCGCCGGAAACGCCAAGCGGGGCAATGGCGGGGCGGCTTTCTCCCCGCGTGGCCGTAAGAGGAACGCGGCCAGCGCCGGCGACAGCGTCAGTGAGTTGAAGCAGGACAGCAGCGTGCTGACGGCGATCGTCAGGGCGAACTGCTGGAAGAACTGGCCCGTGATGCCGGCGATGAACATGCAGGGCACGAACACCGCCGAGAGCACCAGGCCCACCGCGATCACCGGCCCGGAGACCTGCTCCATCGCCTTGATAGTGGCGTCGCGCGGCGACAGTCCCTCTTCGATGTGATGCTCGACCGCCTCGACGACGACGATGGCGTCATCGACGACGATGCCGATCGCCAGCACCAGCCCGAAGAGCGTCAGGTTGTTCAGGGAGTAGCCGCAAGCAGCCATCGCGGCGAACGTGCCGACGATGGCGACGGGCACCGCCACCAGCGGGATCACGGCCGACCGCCAGTTCTGCAGAAAGAGCAGGACGACGGCCGCGACCAGCAGCACCGCGTCCCGCAGCGTCTTGAAGACCTCGCTGATCGACTCGCGCGTGTACGGCGTGGTGTCGAAGGAAATGGCGTAGCTCAGGTCCTGGGGAAAGTTCTTTTCCAGCTCCGCCATCTTGCGAAGGAGGCGGTCGCGGGTGTCCAGCGCGTTGGCGTCGGGGGACTGGAAGATGATGAGAAAGGCGGTGTCCATGCGGTCGAACCGGCAATCGACTTCCTGGCTACGCGCCCCCAACTCGACGCGGGCCACGTCGCGCAGCCGGACCACCCGGCCGTCGGGCGTCGAGTTGACGATGATCTGCTCGAACTGTTCCACGTCTGTCAGCCGGCCGAGCAGGTCGATGGTGATCTGGAATTCCTGCCCGTCCGCCGTGGGCGGCTGGCCGATCTGCCCGCTGGCCAGGTCGTCGTTCTGCTCGCGGATGGCCTGCACCAGCTCGGCCGGCGTCAAGCCGCGCGCCGCCAGCCGGTTCGGGTTCACCCAGATGCGGATGCTGTAGTCGCGCTGGCCGAGGAGGATGATATCGGTAACGCCGTCCACGCGCAGCAGTTCGTCGCGGACGTAGCGCAGCGTGTAGTTCGAGAGATAGAGCTGATCGTAGCGGCCCTGGGGCGACACCAGCGCGAAGCCCATCAAGGGATCGGGCGAACGCTTGCGAACGGTGACGCCGGTCTGCTTGATGACGTCGGGCAGCGACGGCACGGCCAGGGCGACGCGGTTCTGCACCAGCACCTGGGCCATATCGACGTTGACGGACTGATTGAAGGTGACGCTCAGGCTGTAGCCGCCGTCGTTGGTGCAGGTCGAGGACATGTAGAGCATGCCTTCGACGCCGTTGACCTGCTGCTCGATGGGCGCTGCCACCGCCTCGGCCACGTCACGGGCGCTGGCCCCCGGATACGAGCAGTTGACCGAGACCAGCGGCGGCGACACGCGCGGGAACTGCGCCAGCGGCAGCGAAAACACGCTGACGGCCCCGGCCAGCGTGATGACGATGGACAGCACCGAGGCAAAGATCGGCCGGTCGATGAAGAAGCGGGAGAACACAAGCCGAACTCCGGTTGAAACTGCTTGCCGCATCATGCGAGCGGAGACAACCGGTTTTGTTCGTTAGCCCAGGCCTTCAGGCCTGGGATCGCGTGGCTTCCCTTGACCGCTGAGGCCTTCAGGCCTTTCCGAGAGGAAAAGGCCTGAAGGCCTGCCCCGCGCGTTGGCGCCCCACGATTCCCAGGCCTGAAGGCCTGGGCTAACGAACAAGACCGATTCCGAGGATTGCCGGTACACCCGTCCGCCTCAGCCTCCTGGCACCGGCGGCGCCATCTTGACCACCGGGCCGATGGGCATGTCGATCGGCTTGGGCGTGACCGTGCC